>CAIVQI010000283.1 GCA_903908015.1 uncultured Bacteroidota bacterium | reverse complement strand
TCAAAAAGCAAAGCGAGGCAAGCAGATGTGGATAAACTTGCCGATGAAGTAAACTCGGCCTGGTAGAAAAAAACCGGGATAAAAGTCCGATAACATGAAGCCATGCCCGGTAAACAAACCAAGACTTCTGTTTCGCCGATGGACATCATAGCTGAACCCAAACTATTTTTTTAGGCAATGATCCATTACGCAAGCGGAAATTTACTGGAAAGTGAGGCCGAGACGCTGGTGAATACAGTGAACACAGAAGGCGTTATGGGAAAAGGCATTGCCTTGCAATTCAAAACACAATTTCCGGATAACTACCACGCCTATCGAAAAAAATGCAGGGAAAACCAATTAAAAATCGGTCAACTCTTCATAACCAAAGACACATCCCTGCTCTCAGGTCAAAAAACAATCATCAATTTTCCAACAAAAACACAATGGCGCCTACCCTCCCGGTATGAGTACATCAGCGAGGGACTAAAAGCGCTGCGACATTACCTGCTGGAAAACAAGGTGAAATCCATCGCCATACCACCTTTGGGTTCAGGCAACGGCGGATTAGACTGGAACCGGGTCAAAAGCATGATTGAGCACGCATTGAGTGATGTTCCAACAACAGTGTTCATCTTTGAGCCAATCCGGAATGGTGACATCGTCGAAAAAATCAAACCCGAAAAAGTGAACCTCACCCCCGCAAGAGCCATGCTGCTTCAAGTCATGAATGAAATTGTGGTGAACGATCACGACATATCGGAATTCGCCGCAGAAAAAATCATCTACTTTCTGCAACGATTTGGCGCCGAGCCCACCTACCGCATCCGTTTTCAGCCCAACTTCTACGGCCCCTACTCAGGAAAAGCCAAGCACATCCTGTACGACCTCAATGGAAGCTATATTCTCGGATACAGCACAAAAAGTCAAAAGCCATTCGAAGAATTGCAACTCATAGAGGAGCGACAGGCCGAAGTCACACAATTTCTGCAAGCACCCAAACATGCGAAATACCGGGCCATATCCGGCAACGTGTCCTCATTCCTCGAAGGCTTCTATTCTCCCTTCTCACTGGAACTACTTTCCACGGTCGATTACATCATGAACCAATATTCACTTGACACAGAGGATGAAGTGGCCGGCGAAATCAAAAACTGGAGCGAACGCAAACGAACGATGTTCGACAACCGCCACTACATTTCCGTAGCCATGGCCAACATCCGACAGCACAGGCAGCAGATGTCTGCCCACATAAACGATTGACAGAAACGAACCCATGCCCAACACAAAACCTGAGCGGAGCTTGCTCATTACCGGGGGCGCCGGTTTCATCGGCTCGCACCTGGTGCACCGACTGGCCGGGCGCTACCCTCAGTATCGTTTGGTGGTATTTGATAAGCTCACCTACGCGGGCGACCTGCGTAACCTGGAGGGTCTCCCCCTGCAGGTTCACCGCCCACAACAGGGCGGCGCAGTCAAAAGCCATGCGCCTGAAGCGCATGGCGCGGAAGCCCATGGCGCGGAAACCCAGGCCGCGGCAGAGCCAATCCATTTCGTGGAAGGCGATATTTGCGATCCGGCCGCCATCGCGGCGGTCATGCAGGCGTATGCCATCGACGGCATCCTCCACCTGGCCGCCGAGAGCCATGTGGACCGCAGCATCGAAAACCCCATGGAATTTGTGCACACCAACGTCATCGGCACCGTGAACCTCCTCAACGCCGCCCTCAGCGCCTGGGGCGAGCATGCCGACCGAAGCAAGCATTTGTTCTACCACATCAGTACCGACGAAGTCTATGGCAGCCTGGGTGCTGAGGGCTACTTCACCGAGCAAACCCCCTACGACCCCCGATCGCCCTACAGCGCCTCCAAGGCAAGCAGCGATCACTTCGTGCGGGCCTGGCACCACACCTACGGACTCCCCATGGTGGTGAGCAACTGCTCCAACAACTACGGCCCCCACCAATACCCCGAAAAGCTGATACCGGTGGTGATCCGGCAGATCCGCGACCGCCGACCCATTCCCGTGTATGGCAAAGGCGAAAACGTGCGCGACTGGCTGTGGGTGGGCGACCACGCCGCCGCCATCGACCGCATTTTTCACGACGGACAAAACGGGGCCACCTACAACATCGGCGGCAGCAACGAGTGGAAAAACATCGACCTGGTGCGCCTCCTGTGCACACTCACCGCCGGGCAGTTGGGCCGGGCAGAACACGAAGCCACCGAACTCATCACCTTTGTGACGGACCGCAAAGGCCACGACCTCCGCTACGCCATCGACTCCAGTTGCCTGCAAGACAACCTCGGCTGGAAACCCGAAGGGCATTTCCACGACCACCTCAGGCATACGATCGACTATTACCTCAGGCGGTTTGAAAACGAAACCCAGCCTGCGACCGGTC
>CAIVQI010000282.1 GCA_903908015.1 uncultured Bacteroidota bacterium | reverse complement strand
GAACAGCAAGGCCTGCATTCTCTTTATTGGTTTTGTTGCTGAAGGAACTTTTGGCCGGCGCCTGTTGGATGGAGAGCCCATCTGGCAAAATGATGGCAAAAAACTGGAAGTGCGCGCACAGATACGGCGCACCGATGTGTTTAGTGGTCACGCCGACCACGTTGGACTCATGGAATTTGTTGGATCACAACATCCTGATCGGCTTAAAACAGTTTTTTTGACGCATGGCGACTACCCCGCCATGTTGGCGTTAGAGGAATCGCTAAACGGGAAAGGATACAAGGTTGAAATCCCCTTTAAGTCCCAAATCTTTACGTTATGATGCTTCATGGATCATGGGTAGATAGATGGCGTTTCATGTTTTTCAGTATGCTCCTCGTATTGCCTTCCTGCAGCGAAGTCGAAGTGAACAACAAGGAAGCACGGAGACTGCGCGATGAAGTTTTGATGGACATGAAACATGTCTACGAAACCAAGTCCATCATTCGCATGCAATTAGCCGCGATTGATGCCAAGATGGAGCGTTATATGAAGCAGCCCGAGACAACTGATTCACTGACCTTGGAGGAAGAGAGACTTTATGAATTACGCGCGGCTACCCTCATGTCTTTGGAACATCAGGAGGAGGCTTTAAGGACCTGGATTGCCGAAGAAGCCCATCAGGAAGGCAGATCAGGCTGGTGGCCGAGTGCGTCTGCACGCGCCCAAAGCCGTCTGCGTTTGGAGCGCATCACCGAGATCAGGCATTCGATCGATACCCTGCTGAAGAAAAGTAAAAAGAATGAATACCAAAAAAGTCTTGAATAGCGTTAAATCGAAGAGCGCTTCAAGGATGAGTTTGCTCGCCTTGCTGCTATTGGCTGTTTCGTGCGGCGACAAGAACACACGAGAACAGGCGTTGCCTGTGTTGGGTCCACCTGCATTGGCATCCAACAATCATCCATCGGGTGAGACCGAGGGTTTTCCTGATTTTCGTTTGGAAGACCAATTTGGGGGCATGATTAGCCCGGACAGCCTGAGCGGACAATTGATTGTGGGGGATTTTTTCTTCTCAAGCTGTAAGGGGATCTGCAGGGATCAGTTGACCGGTCTCAAAAAAGTGTATGCTGCCTATGGCCAGGATGATCGGATACGGATTGTCTCGCACAGCATCGACCCCGACAACGATACCCGGGATGCATTGTTGGCCTACGCACAAAACGCAGGGGTCATGAACCGCAATTGGCTTTTTCTTCGGGGCGATACAATCGACGTATACCCCCTTGCCCGTGGATCATACCTGGCCTTTGCCGAGTCGGACAGCCTGGCCGATGGCGGTTATACGCACAGTGGATACCTCAGCCTATTGGACCCCCAACGCCGCATCCGCGGGATTTACGACGCAGCCCAGCCCGATGAGATCGACAGACTTCTCACAGATATTCGTCTTTTATTTGCCGAAACCCATGACCGATAAGATTTGTAACGCTATGCGCCGCCAGAACAGCAAACTGGCGATGGTCTGCTGTTTGGGTATTTGGCTCATATCCTCGTGCAATACCCAGGATGGTATTTTGGGCATTCCCAACGAAAACCGCTTACCTGACACCTATATGGTCGCCGACACCATCATCCGTTCGGGCGATGACCGCTTCACCAGTACCATTCAGGTACATTGGTGGGGCACAGATCCAGACGGGTGGGTGATGGGTTATGAAATGCGTCTGGCTGGTGCCGGGGATACCACATGGACCTTCACCACGTCCAAAGACAGCATCATATTGCTGAACATACCTGCGGGGAGCGATACCTTCGATGCTGTGTTTGAAATCAGGGCCATCGACAATACTGGTGCGATTGATCCATCGCCTGCTCGGCTACAGTATCCGGTCCGCAATAGCCTACCTACCGTTGCTTTTATTTACCCACCCAATGGCTCTAATCCGCTCGCAGGTGCCTTCCCCACCAATAGTTTTCCTGTCCTTCATTTCGCCTGGCAAGGAAGTGATCCGGATGGGGCTGCTTCGATTGAGCGCTATGAACTGTGTTTGAACGACACCACCCAAACGAGCCAATGGCTTAGTCTTCCCCCAAACTACACAGAATGCTTACTGCAAGCCGAAACACCCAGCGGGAGTACATCGGCATGCCTGGTATATCCCGGCGATCGAAGTACACCCCTTTCCGATCGCCTGCCTGGCCTCACTTTATCAGATTCTAATCGCTTGTTTATTCGCGTGATCGACCGCTCCGGAGCCAAAAGTAACTGGATGGAAAGTCGTTCTGTATATGTTCGCACACTGTCGCACAACATCCTTTTGGTGAATGCCTTTACTCCATCGGCCATTGCCAACCAAAATGTGGATACGGTTGCCACACGAATGGCCGCTCAATTGGCCCTAGCAGGCATCAACCAATACCACGAGTTGCGCATTTTTGAACGTTCGGGCAATGCATTCACCCAACTATCGGCCAACAATACCACCCAATCCCGTATTTTCGATTTGTTCGACCACATCATCTGGCTGGGTGGAGGCGGATACGATTTCGATCAAAACGCAGCCTTGGCCCAGTACACTCTGGGTCGGTTCCTTGACGGCGGAGGCAACTTACTGATGAGCCTTACCTCATCGGCCGGCTCGCCCGTAACGGGTACGATTTATGAACTTTTTCCATTCGATTCGCTTCAGTCGGCTCCCGATGGATTCGGCTTCCTGCTGACGGACACAGCAACGCTCTCCCCCCTAACACCCAACTACCCTGTTTTGGGTTATGATCGATTTAATCCGGCCGTGCGCCCCATGAAATTACGCAGCGGCACTACTGGAATCTACAAAGCGAACATCTGGCTCCGAAATTTTAGTACACTCGCGCTCACCCCTTATGCTGGATCGTCCACTGTGATGGCGCTTCGTTATAACCCCATCAACCAAAGCCGATTTGCCTTCACTACCCTCGAGTTGCATTCCTTGAACCGAAATGGCAATCTGTCGGTGATGTTGTCGCAATTATTGAGGAATGAATTTGGCATCCCATGATGCGGGTTGCGGTTTTTGCCAGCGGTTCGGGCAGCAATGCCGAAAACCTCATTAAATTCTGGCAGCAGAAGCCCAATGCACCTGCCCGGGTGGTTTTACTGGTTTCGGGCAAACCGGATGCGCCGGTGGTTGACAAAGCACGCCGTTTGCGGGTGCCGGTTGTGGTGATCAGCCGGCGCGCTTTGAGCCATCCTGAAGATCTGATCAGGGTGTTAAAGTCCGAGAACATTGACGCTTTGGTTTTGCTGGGCTTTCTTTGGTTGTTGCCACCTGATTTGATACAGGCTTATGCCGGTAAAATCCTCAATCTTCATCCATCTCTGCTCCCTGATTTTGGGGGTAAGGGTATGTACGGCATGCACGTGCATGAGGCTGTGGTGGCGTCAGGTGCAACAAAGAGTGGCATTACCCTGCATGTGGTGAACGAGGAATTCGACCGGGGGCCGATTGTAGCTCAGTTCGCTTTGGACCTACACGGCCATGAAACGGCCTTCGAATTGTCGCAACGCATCCATGCTTTGGAACAGCAGCATGTACCGGAGGCCGTTGAGATTTTTTTGCTTCAACAACCCCGCCATTAGGGATATGATCAATTGATTTTCTGTGGCATGTACGCTGGATTTTTGGACCCATTCGTCTTCATCGGGTAGCCCTAAAACCTTGCTTCCTTCTCCCATGGCAAATAAAACTATCCTGTCTTCAGGAAGG
>CAIVQI010000281.1 GCA_903908015.1 uncultured Bacteroidota bacterium | reverse complement strand
ATGTTGCTTTTGTCGTGCAAAAATAGATGAATAGCTGATTGGAGAAACGTTCAAAAAGCTCAATCCGTATTGACGTGCAAAATCCGTTCCAAAACCCGTGGCAACACCGAAAGTTCTAAGTTTTCTTGCATTCTTTTTTGGGCCGCACGAAGGGCGGAAGGGGAATCCGGGCCTGTACTGCGTACTTCGTTGAGGCTTTGTTGGTAGCGAACCATTTGGGCTGCATCTGATAGCTTAATGCTGCCGTTTAAAATGCCTGAACTTTGCGTACTGCCTAACTGAATTGCCCGGCAATCGATCTGCACAACCAACTGAAAATCGGGTCGACCTTGGCCGTTCCACACCAGCAAACCGTTTTTGCCCAATCGCGCAGTGATGATCTGCTCCATTGCTGTAGATGACCATCCCGATAAATCACCCGCACCCGAAATCTTTATTTCTACAGTTGCAGGAAGGATTTCAATGGGCATTTCAGCGGATGGCCTCTGGGCCGGTGGCAGGAGACTCATCCACCGCCAGTGGGGGGCGTCTTGTGACAAGGCCTCTATATTCATCTCCGCCCTCAGCGAAATTAGCCGATTTGTAGTCGTTGGAATAATCCCTGCACGCCAGCGAATGCGACCTTCTTGATCCGTAATGAAATTCCAGCCGTTGTGGTTTTCGATTCCTTTATAGCTTAGCTTGAGTGGAAAGCCCGTAACTGCACCACCGCCCGCGCCCAAATAGCGAACCCGCACCTCTAAGTCTTCAGGTGCATGCGCCATTTTCACCCTCCATTGTTTCAGGCTAAATTCAATTTGGGTTTGCCGTGCTGTTTGCATCATCAGTTCAGCGATATCGGTCAACAATGAACGTGAGACGCCGGCCTCTTCATAAACCAGCCGTTCGCCCGAAAACGGAGCGAGCTGATCGAGCGCCCGCAAACAGAAATCATAGACAGCCACCACGTCGGACCGCTGTATCGACTGACGGGCCGATTGCAGATGGTTGAGTGCTTGGTCGACCGCCAACTGGATTCGCCGCGCACGGGATCTGCGGTAGTCGTCCTGCGACAATCGATAATAGACCCAATACTCTTGATCATTTTGCCAGGTATCTACAAGCTGACAATCTTCCAACTCGGCTTGGGCCATGGTGCGTGTATAGGAACGAAACTCTTCGGAAAAAGACTGTTTGTCTTCGAATTGGGATTGGGTGGAATTCGCATCCACCCGTACTTTAATCTGCATGGCTATGTCGGAAAAAGCCTGTTTGCGCGCAGCTTCCAAGTGGTCGGCTGGACTGTAGGGGTTTTTGCGCGCCACGCCAATTCCAATGTATTGACCCATTTCGATCGGGCGCTGTTGCACCCAAATGGGCTTGGGAACCGGCTGCAGCGTTGGCGGCGTGGCTGGAGGTGGACTGGCTTTACGACCGCAGGCGGAAAACAGCACCACAAAGACGCTCAATAACCTGAGTAGTAGCCTTGCTCTTTGCATTTTAGGGATTCAAGCGGGCTTGTTCGTAGGCTGCAATGCGTGTCGAAATTTGAGCCGCCACTGCATCCTGTACCTCCTGAGCCAACTCGCCACTCGGTCTAAACTGACGCGGAGCGTTTAAAAGCCGATCCATATCTCGCTTTTGAAATGGAGCATCCAGGACACGGTCGCCTGGGTGCACCTCATTGAGGCTTCTCCAGGTGCCTGCAAACAAGTTTTGGCGGTTACCGCCATAGGTTACATAGCGAACTTCGTCTTCGGCGGTTTCTTCTGCTACATCAGCAAAAACCACCATACCATTCGCCTGAGCAATCAACTGATAGGAGACACGCACCCGAAGTTCGCTTTTTCCCTGGATCTCGGTGTATACCACTTT
>CAIVQI010000280.1 GCA_903908015.1 uncultured Bacteroidota bacterium | reverse complement strand
TTTCTCAACCATCAGGAGTCAAAATTGGAAAAAGTCCGCTTTAAACGGGTCGATTCCGAGCCTATTGAACAACTCATACCCAAAGAACAAAACACACCATCGGTTCTTTCTGAGGCCCAAGAAACAGAATTGAAGGATTTATTTTCGCAAACCGTGGGGGATGAAAAGCGAAAAGTAACGACCGCCACACTGTCGGCCGATGACCTCCCCGTGATGATCACAAGAAATGAGTTTATGAGACGCATGAACGATATGGCGGCCACGGGGGGACATCCCTTCGGAATGGGTCAAATGCCGGAAACTTACGATGTGGTTTTAAATACCGCCCACCCTCATTTGCTTCACATCGCTGGCTGTCAGGATACTGATAAAAAGCAGTCACTGATACGGCACAGCTATGACCTGGCCTTACTGGCACAAGGCATGCTCAAAGGCGCAGAATTGAGCCGATTTATGGAGCGTAGCCTTTCGTTGGTGGACGCATAAATATTTTCATTTTTAGCAAATATTTCCGCTTTTTGCCTGGGTGGAGATGCATGAAAATACCTACTTTTGCGGTAACTCATGCCGCAAAACAATTCAAAATCAGTCAGAACCGCCCTACTTTCTGTTTATAGTAAGGAAGGTGTCGTATCATTAGCAGAAGGCCTTAGAAAATTAGGAATTCAACTCATTGCATCGGGTGGAACCTATCATTTTCTTCGGGAACACAACATAGAAGTTACCGCTGTCGAAGCGCTTACTTCTTACGGTGAGATGCTTGGTGGTCGTGTCAAAACACTACATCCGCATATTTTTGGTGGTATTCTGGCACGACGTGCGCAGGTGAGTGATATGGACGATCTCAGGGAATTTCAAATTCCTTTGATTGATTTGGTGGTGGTGGATCTTTATCCGTTTGAGCAAGCGGTTTTGGATGGAAAATCACACGAGGAAATCATCGAGAAAATTGATGTTGGTGGAGTTTCCCTGCTTCGGGCTGCTGCCAAAAACTATGAAGACGTTGTGGTGGTTTCGTCCCCTCATCAGTATTCACAGTTGTTGCGCACACTGGCGGACGATAACGGTGTCACCACAACGGAAATGCGTCTTGGGTTTGCCTCAGCAGCATTCCAAAGAACGATGTCCTATGACCAACATATTGGTCGGTATTTAATGGGGAGCACAGAGGCGCATGATGTTCAGAAGATTCTGGATTCATCCCCTTTGGTGTTGCGGTATGGAGAGAACCCCCAACAGCAAGGGCGTTTTTATGGCGATATTCAACAAATGGTTGAGGTCATCAGTGGCAAGCAATTGAGTTACAATAATTTACTGGACTTAGATTCTGCGCTTTCACTCATGGCGGATTTGCCTTCACCATCATTTGCAGTCATCAAACACAACAACCCCTGTGGCGTGGCCCATCGTCCATCTGCTTTGATGGCGTGGGAGGCTGCTTTGGCGGGTGACCCGGTGTCTGCTTTTGGAGGAATTATCGCTTCCAATGTGCACATTGATTTGGAAACGGCCAAGGAAATTGATCAAATTTTCTATGAGATTTTGGTTGCTCCCAGTTATGACCCTGAAGCATTAGCCATGCTTCAGAAAAAGAAAAACCGGATTCTACTGCGTCAGAATTCTACTCATCTACCCCCCTTTAGCCTGCGTTCGGCCCTCAACGGTTTGTTGTGGCAATCGCGCGACGAGCAACTCAGCGGCCCAAATCATTGGGCAGTAGTTACAAATCAGCACCCAGATGCACCTCAAGTGGTTGATCTCGAATTTGCAGAACGATTGGTTAAGCACACCAAAAGCAACGCCATTGTGCTCGTCAATAATCAACAGCTGATTGGTAGTGGAATGGGGCAATCTTCCAGAATTGATGCCCTTCGCCAGGCCGTACACAAGGCCAGAAGTTTCGGATTCGACCTTTCTGGTGCAGTCATGGCCAGCGACGCATTTTTTCCATTCGCTGATACCGTTGAAGCTGCATACGTGGAAGGCATCAAAACCATACTTCAACCGGGAGGAAGTCTCCGTGATCAGGAAAGCATAGATTTTTGTAACCAACACGACATGGCCATGGTTTGTACGGGCCTTCGTCACTTTAAACACTAAAAGGTATAAAATGGGCATATTCGATTTTTTCACTCAAGAGATTGCCATCGACTTGGGCACTGCCAATACACTCATCATACACAAAGACAAGATTGTGGTCGATGAGCCTTCCATTGTGGCGGTCGATCGCGGCAGCAATAAGGTCATCGCTATTGGTCGGCAAGCGCAACAAATGCATGGAAAAACGCACGAAAACATCAAAACCATCCGTCCGCTGAAAGATGGGGTGATTGCAGATTTCCATGCCGCTGAGAATATGATCCGGGGCATGATCGCCATGATCAATCCGGGAAAGCGCCTGCTGCCACCCTCTCTAAGGATGGTCATATGTATTCCTTCTGGCATTACCGAAGTTGAAAAACGGGCTGTGCGCGACTCAGCCGAACATGCTGGCGGCCGAGAAGTGTATTTAATCCACGAACCTATGGCTGCGGCGATTGGTATTGGAATCGACGTAGAAGAGCCCAAAGGAAATATGATCATCGACATTGGAGGTGGCACTTCAGAAATTGCTGTTATCGCACTCGCTGGCATCGTTTGCGATCAATCAATCCGTGTGGCTGGCGACCAATTCACCACAGATGTTTTGGAATATGTGCGCAACAAACATCACGTTTTGATTGGCGAGCGAACGGCAGAACTCATCAAAATTCAGGTTGGATCTGCCCTATCACAGCTCGATGAGCCACCACCCACCATGCTCGTAAGCGGACGAGATTTAGTATCAGGCATACCACGTCAATTCAATATAGAATACCATGAAATCGCCGAGGCTTTAGACAAGTCCATCGCCAAGGTTGAGGGGGCCATTCTGAAAGCTCTGGAAATCACCCCACCGGAATTGGCATCTGACATCCATGAGAATGGGATATACCTCACTGGTGGCGGAGCCCTCATCAGGGGACTTGACAAACGAATCAGTGCCAAAACACATTTGCGTGTTCATGTGGCCGATGATCCTCTCAGGGCTGTGGTTCGTGGCACGGGCATTGCATTGAAAAATATTGAACGATTCAACTTCTTGATGACTTAACACGGCCATGTGGTCGATATTGAACTACCTATACCGAATCAGGCTGCACATCTTGTTTGTGTTGTACTTAATTATTGCCCTTTGGATGTTGTTGGATACCAACCCCTATCATCAATCAAGGTGGCGTTCGGCCATAGTTGAAATTCAGGGGAATACATTAAACCGCTTGAACACTTGGAGAAGTTATTGGGGCTTGCGGGAAGCCAATGAAGAATTGATCGAACAATTGGCCATTGCGAGAACGCGATTGTACCAAGAACAGTTCATTGATTCAACTGCATCGGGCAAGTTACCCCAAATAAAATCCTTTGACTCGCTGTTTACGGGATCAAACAGCAACAATAAACTGGATACACTACAGACCCAAGCATCAACCAAGCGCGAATCAGATACAAACACAACACTCATACCAAAGGCGTCCGACGCTTCTTCAGAATATAAATTCATCGCTGCCAGGGTGGTGGGCAACAGTACCATTCATCGCCACAACTATATGATTTTGAACCGAGGGGCAACTGACGGAGTTAAACCCCGAATGGGCGTTACGGGCCCAAAAGGTGCCATAGGCATAGTCGACCAGGTTTCTGACCATTTTTGTTCGATCATCACACTCATCCATTCCAAAGCACGATTGAGTGCAGGACTGGCCAAGAAAGATGCTGTCGGCACCTTATTTTGGGAAGGTGGCATGATCAATAGAGCTACACTGATTGATATTCCGATGCATGTTCCCGTTAAGAAGGGCGATACGGTATATACCAGCGCTTACTCCCTCACATTTCCTCCGGGCGTTCCCGTTGGTCGGGTGCATACCCACCGAATCCCTGACGGCGAAAGTGTTTATCGAATTGGGGTAGAATTATTCACAGATTTCAGGTCAGTACAGTATGTCCACCTCATCGATTATAAAAAAAGGGAAGAACGCCTGCGGTTAGAAGATAAAATTGCAAACGATGATTGATCTGATGCGATACACCGCCTGGCTTGCAGTATTGATGCTCCTGCAGATCATATTGCTCGATCAGATGGCCTTGCTTGGCCTGATTTCACCGTACATTTATGTTTTTGCGTTGGTCATTCTCCCCGTGGGGCTTCCAGCGTGGTTGTATATGACCATTGCCTTTGGTTACGGTCTGACCTACGATGCGTTTACGGCCAATTGGGGATACCACGCCTTAGCCTGCACACTACTGGCCTATATCCGACCCGCCTGGGTTCGTTGGTTTCTCTTGAAAAGTCGGTACGACGACCCCGGAAGCATTCGATTGAACAGTTTAGGCTGGGCTCGTTTTTTAACCTATGCCAGTCCATTAATTGGCGTACATCAGTTCAGTCTCTATTTTTTAGAGAGTCTGTCATTCACCGAGATCCATTGGATATTGCTGCGTTCACTTGCCGGGGTATTCATTGTTCTTTTGTGCTCATTGGGCTTGTACGCCACGCTCTATGGATCAGCCACGCGACAAAATAATTAAACCGCTTGAAATTTTCTGAAGAACAACGCGTACTGCAAATCAGCATCATTGTGGTGTTTGGCGTTTTCGCCATGCGCCTTTTTTATTTACAAATGATCGACGATTCATATGAAATATGGTCGCGTGAAAATTCAGTTCGCAGAGAAATCGTGTACCCCGCACGTGGGGTGTTGTTTGACCGGAACAGGGAACGCGTTGTGGTGAACCGTCCCATCTATAACCTCATGGTGGTGCCGCGACAAGTAGAAGAAGATATGGATACTGTTGCCTTCTGTAGATTATTGGGCATTGAAAGAAAAACTTTTGAGGAGCGAATGAATCAAATCGTTCGTCACTCCCGATTTAAGCCTTCCATTTTTGCCGCCCAGATCAGCGTTGAAGAATTTGCTGCCATTCAGGAAGGATTGTTCGAGTTTCCAGGTTTCTATGCCGAATCGAGGGCGGTGCGCCATTATCCCAGGCCGATTGCCGGACACTTATTGGGCTATACGGGCGAGGTCAATGACAAAGATATTGAAGCATCTTCGGGATATTATTTGCCCGGCGATTATATTGGGATTGCAGGACTGGAAAAGACATACGAGCCCTATTTAAGGGGCCTAAGGGGAATTCGATACCGATATGTGGATGTGCACAACCGAGTAGTAGGTTCATATAAGGATGGCACACTCGATAGTGGTGCCACTCCAGGGCATGAATTAGAACTATCCATCGACATCAAACTTCAGGAGTACGCAGAACAACTGATGCGCAACAAGCGGGGCAGTGTTGTTGCCATTGAGCCTGAATCGGGCGAAATATTATTGATGGTGAGTGCGCCTGGTTATGATCCCAATTTGATGGTAGGAAAATCACGCACCAGACACTATAAAGTCCTGTCGCGCGATTCCTTAAAGCCCTTGTTTAACCGTCCGATTCAAGCCCAATACCCTCCCGGTTCTATTTTCAAACCATTTCAAGCCTTGGTTGCACAGCAACTTGGAACTGTCAATCCTTCCACTCGATATCCCTGCGGCGGTGGTTATCATATGGGCAGTCATACGGTGAAATGTACCCACGTTCATGGCGCATTGGACCTCACCGAATCCATACAACTTTCTTGTAACCCTTATTTCTGCTGGACATTTAAAAACATGATTGACAATCATTCCAGCGGTTCTCCGCCTTCAAAGATGTACGAAACCTGGCGGAATTATATGGACCAATTTGCGTTCGGTCGGAAGACGGGCATCGACATCCCCAATGAAACCAAAGGCGTTCTTCCGCGCAATGCATACTTTGATCGATACCATGGAAAAAGTCGGTGGCGCGCCAATACAATCATTTCTTTGTCGATCGGACAGGGTGAAATTGCCTTGAGTCCCCTGCAGATGGCTACCGCTATGTCAGCCGTCGCCAATGGTGGATGGTATTACGCACCTCATTTAGTACGGAGCGTAGGATCAGGTGCAGATAAGCGCAAGTTTCGCGGAAAAAAGTTTGAAACAGGCATCGATATGCCTTATTTTGCTGTGGTGCATGAAGCAATGCAGCGCGTGGTGGACGCTGGTACAGCTACAGCCTATGGCAAAATCGATGGGATTACCGTTTGTGGAAAAACGGGGACGGCGCAAAATCCTCATGGCAAGGACCATGCTGTATTTGTTTGTTATGCTCCCAGGGAAAACCCCAAAATTGCCGTTGCTGTTATTGTGGAGAATGCAGGATTTGGGGGTGTTTGGGCCGCCCCTATTGCCAGTTTACTCATTGAAAAATACCTGAAAGGTGAAATCAAAAGGCCTGAATTAGAGAAAAGGCTACTCGAAACAAGCATCTTATGAGCGGCACAGCGAGAAGACAACAATCCGTGTTCCAGTATGTCGATAAGCCGCTCTTGTTGTCTTATGTCGCATTGTGTATTATAGGATTATTGACGATATACTCATCAGTGTATGATGCCGGTCAGGATTGGATGAATCAGGAACGTGGAAACGCCATGAAGCAACTCGCGTTTGTTGGTGTTGCATGGCTGTCTATTGTCGTTGTATTGTCCCTGGACTCTCGGTTTTTTGAAGGACTAGCCCCCATATTTTATTTAATATTCTTGTTCTTGAGCATTCTCGTGGCATTTGTGGGCAATGAGATCAATGGTGCGCGTGCTTGGTTCTCGATCGGTGGTTTCGGGCTTCAACCGGGAGAATTTCTGAAACTGGGAACAATCCTGATGATCGCGTTTTTATTGCGCGAAAAAAACACCCAACTCAGATCTCGTTCAATCAAGAATTCATTATTTGTTGTTATTATATTACCTGTGGCTAGTCTTCTTCTCCAAAAGGACACCGGAAGTGCTTTGGTCTATGCCTCCTTTCTCCTGGTCCTCTACAGGGAAGGCATGTCTCCTCTACTCATGCAACTGGGTATTTGGGCTTTGTTTCTGGGTGTTTTGACCCTTTTATTCGACGAGAAAATCTCTTCCGGCATTGTGCTTGGCCTAGCGTTCATTTATATATTGTTTTCAAACCACCGATGGAGAAGTTTTGTACGTTCTCTCACCTATATCATACCTTCACTATTAATGATCGCCTCAGTCGAGTTTGCCTATGATAAAGTCCTTCAGCCTCATCAAAAAAAGAGAATTGACGTATTGCTTGGAAAGGTAGACGACGTAAAGGGAGCAGGATATAATGTTCATCAATCCCTTATCGCTATTGGATCGGGCGGTTTTCTTGGGAAGGGATATCTTCAAGGAACACAGACAAAATTCGACTTTGTTCCGGAACAGAGTACAGACTTCATCTTTTGCACTATTGGTGAAGAATTCGGCTTCGTTGGATCGATACTGCTTCTGTTGTTGTACCTCTTTGTATTGTTTCGTATTCTTCATCTCTCTGAGATGCAAGGCAACCGATTTGGACGCGTTTACGGATACGGCTTGGTTTCGGTATTGTTTGCACATATCGTGGTGAATATAGGAATGACCATTGGGTTGCTGCCTGTGATCGGAATACCCCTTCCTTTGCTCAGTTACGGCGGGTCATCTCAAATTGCATTTGGACTTATGGTGGGTATTATGCTTAGACTTGATAGTGGTCGCAGAACAGGCTTGAACTAAATGATTCCTTGATTGTTGCTTTTTCTGATATGAAATCATTCTTCCTCTATTTCATCCGTGTCTTTCAAAAGGATTCCGCTACAAAATCTTCGAACTTCAATCTAAGAATGATGCATGGGATAAACCGGATCAGCATCATCATGTTCACTTTTGCGCTACTCGTTATGCTTTATCGCGCGCTCTTCAAGTAGACGAATAGTCTGTACAGATTTTTATTTTCCTTTTGGCGCTAAAACCATAGTAAACAGCGACTCACTGGGATAGATTCGGGGCGCGACTATTTTTAGGGGATTTTAGGAAACGATGTTTGGGATCTTTACGACAATAAAAAACGCTCCAAGATTTAACTTGAAGCGTTCGTGAATGATATAAACCAAATTTCAGAATCAACCCCTCATGATACGCAACGTTCCTTTAAGTTGTTGTTGCTG
>CAIVQI010000279.1 GCA_903908015.1 uncultured Bacteroidota bacterium | reverse complement strand
GGGCTTGGCCTCCGCTTCCCAAAGTTGACAAACCTCCGACAGGAAGCCACTGCCCGGTGGATCCGATTCGCGGCATAGTCTTTGCCCAGCATCGCCGTAGTATCCAATGGCCGAGGCCGACACCACACACCCTGGAACAGGCAGATTCATGGATTTTCTTTTGAGGAGACAATCAGAAAGAACCCGGGTGGAACGAACGCGCGATTCTGTGATTACTTTTTTTCGGTCGGGTGTCCAACGGGCATCGGCCACGCCTGCACCGGCCAGGTGAACGACCGCCGAAACACCCTCCCAGGCACGTTCATCTATATATCCATTTTCCGGATCCCAATTGAAACGCTGAAGATTGACATGACTTGACCCACCCCCGACAGGCAGGCTGAGGGATTCAGCAGGTACATCCATTAAATTACGCCCGGTTCGCACCAAATGGACAACCTTGAACCCCTCAGCGAGCAAAAGGCCGGTGAGTGCCCGACCGACCATGCCAGAGGCGCCTGTAATCAGCACCCGGGGCCCAAAATTGATAGTCTGTTCGCTTGGATTCATCGCGTCGAATAAGCTTTAGAAACAACCTCCAGCCGCTACAAGTTTGCCCCCATCGACCAAACTTGATAAAAACAGGTTGACAAACGCCTCCAACTAAAGGCCAGATCACCAGTGCAAGCCCCATACCGCCTCATGAAATTCAGGGTTGAAATCAATTATTAGAGCAATTAAACCCGCTTTTTTGTTGCATATACAACATTATTTTTATTGTGTGTGGACATCGTGGCGAACGTACCCCTTATTTTTGCAACGACCCCAACAACATGGCACAATCCGACCGCTACGGCTACCTCCTGAGTATGGACCCCTCCGTCCTACAGGACCTCTACGAACAATTCAAGGCCCATCCTGACCAAATTGCGGACGATTGGCGCCTGTTTTTTGAAGGTTTCGACCTCGGCGTGCACCACGATACCGGCCTGCCAGAGGTTCCCGCCGCAGGAGGAGCGGCAGGTGCGGCAGGAGCTGGAGGTGCAGCAGGAGCTGGAGGTGCTGGAGGTGCGGCAGGAGCTGGAGGTGCAGCAGGAGCTGGAGGTGCAGCAGGTGCGGTCCCAGCAAGGCCCGGCCTCAACGCCACCACTGGCCCATTGCGCGATGAATTTGCGGTAGCCTCGCTCATCGAAGCCTACCGCAGCCGAGGTCATCTCCTTGCCAAAACCAACCCCATACGTGAGCGAAAATTCCGCGATCCGGGGGTTGACCTGGCGGCACACGGACTCAGTGAAGCGCAGCTCGAACAGCGCTTTCATGCCGGACAACTGCTGGGGCTTGGTGCCACCACACTCCGACACATCATCGAACACCTCCAATCCATTTATTGCCGGTCAATCGGCTTCGAATTTGCCCACATCCGCGAAACAGAGATCAGGCAATGGTGCCAGGAATACTTCGAGACGCACGCCTACCACTACGACTACCAACCCGAAAAGAAAAAACGAATTCTGAGTAAGCTCAACGAGGCAGTGGTTTTTGAACACTTCCTGCACAAAAAATTCGTGGGACAGAAACGCTTTTCATTGGAAGGCGGCGAAAACACCATTCCCGCCCTCGATGCAGCCATCATTCGGTCTGCGCAATTGGGGGTGGAAAGCGTAGTGATTGGCATGGCCCACCGCGGGCGACTCAATGTACTGGCCAACATCCTCGGCAAGACCTACGAATACATTTTCAACGAATTTGAAGGCATATCCCAGCCCGACCTCAGCTTTGGCGACGGCGATGTGAAATACCACCTCGGCTTTTCCGGGCAAACCACCACCCCCGACGGACATAAAGTAACCCTCGACCTCGTGCCCAATCCCTCGCACCTCGAAGCCGTGGACCCCGTTCTCGAAGGCTTCGTGCGCGCCCGTTGCGAAATGCTGCATGAAAAAGACTACAGCCGAATCATGCCCATCCTGATCCATGGCGACGCCGCTCTGGCCGGTCAGGGCGTGGTGAGCGAGGTGGCACAGATGTCTCAACTCAAGGGCTACCACACCGGCGGCTCCCTGCACTTTGTGATCAACAACCAAATCGGGTTCACGACCGACTTCGACGATGCGCGGAGTTCGGACTACTGCACCGCAATCGCCAACGCCATCGGTGTCCCCGTAGTGCATGTGAACGGCGACGACGCCGAGGCGGTCACCTTCGCGGTAGAATTCGCGGTCTCGTTTCGCCAGCAATTCAAACGCGATGTATTTGTGGATATGGTTTGCTACCGCCGCCACGGCCACAACGAGAGCGACGAGCCCAAATTCACACAACCTACCCTGTACTCGGCGATCGACAAGCACCCCGACCCGCGTCAAATCTATTCGGCCGAACTGGAACGAAGGGGCGACATCAACGGACAGTTGGCGGCCGACATGGAAGAGAACTTCAAGGCCCTATTGCAAGACCGGCTCAATTTGGTGAAACAAAAATCGGTGCCCTATAAGCCCCACAGCCTCGATAAGCAGTGGGAACAAATGCGGCGTTCTACGTATGAGGACTTCAACAGTTCGCCCGCGACCTCCATCAGCGAGGATGCCATCCGCACCTTGGTGGACCGCCTCACCACCGTACCCGAGGGCTTTCAAGTCATCCGCAAAGTACAACGCGTGCTCGACGAACGCCGCCAACTCCACGAAGCGGGACAGGTAAACTGGGCGTTGGCCGAACTTTTGGCGTACGGAAGCCTGCTCTTGGAAGGTAAAGGTGTGCGCATTAGCGGGCAGGACGTGATTCGCGGTACCTTTTCGCACCGCCACGCTGGCCTGCGCGATGAGCAAACCAACGAGCTCTTTATTCCACTGCAGCACATCGGACCCAACCAGGGCGCCTTTAACCTCTACAATTCGCTGCTGAGCGAATACGCCGTTCTTGGCTTCGAATACGGCTACTCGCTCGCGTCGCCCCACAGCCTCACCCTTTGGGAGGCTCAGTTCGGTGACTTCGCCAACGGTGCCCAAACCGTGATCGACCAGTTCCTCAGCTCGGGCGAGTCGAAATGGCGGCGGATGAGCGGACTGGTTATGCTACTTCCTCATGGCTATGAGGGACAAGGTCCTGAGCATTCCAACGCCCGCCCGGAGCGATTCCTGCAATTGGCAGCCGAGATGAATATCGTGGTGGCCAACTGCACCCATCCCGCCAACTTCTTCCACCTCTTGAGGCGGCAGCTGGCGTGGGAGTTCCGCAAGCCCCTGGTGGTGATGTCGCCCAAGGCCCTTCTTCGGCATCCCTTGTGCATTTCCCCGATGAGCGAGCTCAGCAGCGGTGGCTTCCGCGAGATTATCGACGACCCGCAGGCTGATCCGCGTAAGGTAAAGCGTGTGTTGATGTGTACGGGCAAAATCTACTACGATTTACTCGCCCGGCAACAGGAAGAAAAGCGCAAGGACGTGGCCATCGTGCGCATCGAGCAACTCTACCCGATGTCGGAGCCCCAACTCGACGGCGTATATGCCCGTTACCCCAAGGCCGAGTTTGTGTGGGTACAAGAAGAACCCAAAAATATGGGGGCATGGACCTACATGCTGCGCTTCGACCAAAACCGTCACCTTCGGTTAATCGGTCGCAAGTCGAGTGCCTCTCCCGCCACCGGTTACGCGCGGGTGCACGAACAGGAGCAGGCCCACATCCTACAACAGGCCTTCACCTTGTAGAATATGTTATGCATCCGTCCAACGAAACCACAAACAGATTTTCATCCCGATCACCCAAACACAAACTCAAACTCAAACAGATTTTCACTCCATTCTTCGATAACCATTAAAAATTAATAGCATGTCAATTCAGGTTAAAATCCCCGCCCTGGGCGAATCCATTTCAGAGGTGGTCATAGCAAAGTGGCTCAAAAAAGAGGGGGATCTGGTGAAGATGGACGAGGTTCTGTGCGAACTGGAAACGGACAAGGCCACCATGGAACTGAATGCCGAGCAGGCAGGTCGGCTGCACATCGTGGCGGCGGAGGGGAGCACCCTCCCCATCGGTGGCATCGCTTGTGAGATCAGTGAAGCCGGCGCTGAACAGGCATCAACTGGAGGCGGATCGGTGGCCAATGAGGCCCACCGGGGTACGGGGGATGGGCAACTGCCTATTGGCGGGCATGACGAGGTGCGCGGTGGGTTCCCCGCGCCCTCGGCGGCCAAAATCATGGCAGAAAACAGCATCAATCCGGAAATGGTCGTCGGCACGGGACGCGACGGGCGG
>CAIVQI010000278.1 GCA_903908015.1 uncultured Bacteroidota bacterium | reverse complement strand
CTCAGCGATTTGACCTGCTGTTGGGTCACAAAAACATCATCGGGCGAGGCCAGGTAGTGGTAGTCGGCCGATCGTAAAAACCCATATCCCTCTGGCACCACCTCGAGCGCCCCTTCTGTAGACACCACCTGGTCGAATGAATAATAAGGCTTCTGTGGACGCTCCGCTTGGAGCTGACGCTCGCCGGGTGCAGGACGCTCGCCCTGAGGCTGACGTTCACCTTGCGCAAAACGTTCGCCCTGAGGCTGACGCTCGCCGGGTGCAGGACGTTCGCCCTGAGATTGGCGGTCGGGATGAGGTTGGCGATCTGAACGATGGCCACGGTCGCCCGAAACTTGTCGGTCCCACCGACCACCCTCTCTCGATTCACGCCCGTTGCCGCCTCTCGATTCGCGCCCGTCGCCGCCTCTCGATTCACGCCCGTCGCCGCCTCTCGATTCACGCCCGTCGCCGCCTCTCGATTCGCGATGCCGTGTGTGGGATGGGTCCCTTTCACCCCTCAGCCTTTCATGTTCTGGCTTTGTGGAAAATCCATCAGATGTTGTCGACACACCTGATGAAGCTTCTGCAGCATCAGCCGATGGCTCATCACCGGCATTGATTGCCGGGCCATGAACCAAGGATGGGCCAGCATCTATCATCTGGGTAGCCGTTGGGGAGTCGACCGAAGCCATCGGTTGTTCAGTCTCATCCTGCAACGCGAACGGAAGTTCTGGCTCCTCAAAAAAGGCGATTTCCGCCTCTGGGCTATCAACTGAAGAAGATCGCCTTGGAGGGGATGTTTGGGCAACGCCTATCGCAGTCGCATGTCCTGCGAAGGCCTTCGGCTTACGGCCCCGTTTCTTCGGTTCATCAGCGCCCCCTGTAGCAGGAGTAACCGTTGTAAATGAGTTTTCGTTGGATTGATCTGTTGCCGCGGAGGATTCATCTGCGCGATTCAGACGTGGACGACCACGCTTTTTTTCTGGCTGCATAAAAACAGATAAAGGAAATAAGTCAGGGTGGGTTATGCATTCAATGCAAGGAACCAAAAGATCAAAAAGGAGAAATGGGAGGCAGCAAACAACACGCCCAACGCCACCAATCGATGCAAATATAGCGATTATATGCGATCAACCACGTTTGGGATTTTCCACCATGGAAAATCATCTTTTCATGACCCACAATTCGAGACAAGCCGAAACACAAAATCGACTATTTTTTAACTGACGTCAGAAAAAAACCATCAAAAGTCGCTTCAAAAACATTAAACTCACTAATTTTGACATCGTAAATCTGCAATATATTGTTCGCAACTCCACCCCAACCCTGTCTGAGGAACAAAATTTTAGTGTGGCTCGTACTGCATGTACCGCTACTGATCCTGTTGCAGAGCCATGAAACAGCCGCTCAAAACGCAACAAAAATCAAACAGCGTATTGATTTTGCCCGAAGCCTATACGACTCCAATCCCGACAGTACCGTAGGGTTGATGGAGCAACTCCTGAGTTCAACTAAAGGCAATCCCAATCCTGAAATACAGGCTCTCGAGGCTGAAATGCGAAAAACACTCAGTACGGCCTTGAGCCTTGTGGGTCAAACCACCCGTGCACTGAAGGAAGGGAAAAAGGCTGTTAAGTTATATGCAGAGCAAACCGATACCATCGGCATGGGGGTGGCTCACGCCAATCTCGGCATGATCTACTTTGGATTGGCCCTATACACCGAAGCAGCCAATGAGTACGGAAACGCCCTTTTTTACATGAAAGACCGCGGAAAGGACGCTGCGATGGCCGGAATCAACAACAACCTTGGAAATCTGTTGATGGTGCAAAATAAATTCCAAGAGGCGCGGACCCAATACGAAAGTGCCCTCAGTACCTACCGCAAACTGAACATCCCGAGTGGGGTGAGCTACACCATCAATAACATCGGTGTCATTCATGAGAAACAAAAGAAATACGCTGCTGCCATCGATTGTTACCTCCAAGCGCTGCGCATCGACGAACAGGAAAACGATATGTGGGGACAGGTGAACGGAAACCTGAACCTGGGCGATGTTTTTGCCCTCACTGGACGCCACCAACAAGCCGAGGAGCGATACCGCACAGGCCTTGCGATGGCAGAAAAAATCTCTGATATACCCAGCATCATTAGGGCCCTGTTGGCATTGGCCCGACGAGATTTAGATCAGGGACAACACAACCGCGCCCAGAGCAATGCACAACGAGCACTTGAATTGGCCGAGAAGTCGGGTTCCAAACAAAATATCGACAACCTCTATACGCTCCTCACAGACATCTCCATGGCGATGAACCGGCCACAGAAGGCGCTGGACTACCAAAAAAAGCAACTGGCCAACCTGCATGAAACCCATCTTCAGGAGTTGAAATTGGCACAACAAAATGCCAGGGAACAAACTGAAGTGCGCCTCATCGATGCGCTCGATCAAAACGAAGTTCTGAAAAGTGATTTGAACAGTCAAAAAACCAACTTTAAATACGCCATACGGATGAACCTCGTGCTCGGTGCCGGGCTTCTGATGATGCTCCTGTTTTTGGGACGGTTCGTGAGACAGCACCGAAAGCAACAACAAGTTCAGCTGGGTGAACGAAATAGGAGGGAACAAGAGCAAGAAGCACGTCAGCGACAAAAATTGCACGACACACAAGAAGAACTTTTCCACGAACAAAGAATGCAGGCCCAGAATATTAGCATGTTTTTGAAGGAGATAAGCCAGCAACTCGGCATACTCTCTAGGGTTAACAACAAAGTGAATGCGGCATCGGATCAAAGTCCAAACAAGATCACCTGCATGCACACAGAACAGCTAATGGCACATATCGACGACCTCATGCTCCTGATCAACATACAACACCATCCACGCGATTACCCGCCAACCCAAAACACTGCCGAAGAACTCATCACGCAGTCGCTGCAAGGAATCGGCGTCGATTTCCAACTCACATCACAACGAAGTGGGCTGCTCATGCGAACCCATCCTGCCCTTTTTTATCTGATGATGCGCAATCTGGTTGAATGGATGGAGGAACCGTACAGACAAAGCGGTCGCCCCCTAAAACCCGTGCAAGTAGACTTAAAGGAGCCCAAACAGCGTCTGCTTCCCATACAGCTTAAGTGGGTCGACTACGGACCCGAACTGCTCGATTCGGCGCAACAAGCGGTCTTGCAGCTGAGCAATCGGCGCTTCGACTGGCCCATTAGCATAGCAGGAAGGGCAACCCTAGGTGGACTGGCGATCGTGCACCAAAGCATACAGCAATTGGGCGGTCAGGTGACCATGGACTTGACGAAAGGGGTGCCCGGACTAACCCTACAAGTTTTGATGCCCCTGCAAGACTGAACCGCTTATTTTTGCGGGCAAAATATTCCCTGCACTATGCTCGAAATTAACCTGATTAGAACCCAAACAGAGGCCGTCGTGGCGGGTCTCGAACGCAAATATGTGGCTGACGCCGCGGCCCGCATCAACCAAATTTTGGCTGCCGATGAGCAAAAAAGAGCGCTTCAAACCCAAAGCGACCAACTCAAATCGAAGGTCAACGCGTTGTCGCGCGAGATTGGTGATGACATGAAATCGGGTCGGACTACCGAGGCTCAAGCCAAAAAAGAGGAAGTGGCCCGCTTAAAAAACGACGACAGTGAATGTTCGGAACAACTGGGACAAATCGAACAGGCGCTCCACCAAATGCTTGTTCAACTGCCCAATTTACCCCATGATTTGGTGCCCTCCGGGCGTACACCCGACGACAACCTGGAAGTGCACCGATGGGGCACGATATTGCCAGGGGGTTCGGGCATTTTGCCGCACTGGGAGCTGACCAAAACCTTCGGACTCATTGATTTCGAGGAAGGTGTGAAGATCACCGGCGCAGGTTTTCCGGTCTACAAAGGCGCTGGTGCCCGCCTTCAACGGGCACTCATCAATTTTTTTCTCGATCGAAACACCGCTGCTGGCTACCTTGAAATACAACCCCCGATTTTGGTGAATGAAGCATCGGGATTTGGAACCGGGCAGTTGCCCGACAAGGAAGGGCAAATGTATTTTGTGGGGGAAGACAAATTGTATTTGGCGCCGACCGCCGAAGTGCCCGTGACCAACCTGTACCGCGACACCCTGTGGAAGTCATCCGACCTGCCGATCAAAAATACAGCATACACACCTTGCTTTCGGCGCGAAGCGGGCTCTTACGGCAAGGATGTGCGCGGCCTCAACCGCCTGCATCAATTTGACAAGGTGGAGATTGTTCAAATTACCCTCCCAGAACAAAGCGAGCAGGCCCTCATTGAGATGTGCCAACATGTAGGATCGCTCATTGAAGCCCTTGAACTCCCCCACCGCATGATCCGTTTGTGTGGCGGCGATATGAGTTTCGCATCTGCCCTTACCTATGATTTCGAAGTATGGAGCCGCGGGCAAGACCGCTGGCTGGAGGTGAGTTCGGTGAGTAACTTCAAAACCTTTCAGACCAACCGCTTGAAAGTACGCTACCGCGATGAAGATGGGAAAAACCAGCTGGCCCATTCACTCAACGGCTCTGCTTTGGCCCTCCCACGAATTGTTGCGGCGCTCTTGGAACACCACCAAACGGGCAACTCCATTCGAATTCCGGCAGCACTTGTGCCCTACACCGGATTCGAATCGATCAGCGTCCCTGGTTAACATTCATCTTCCAGGCATCATTTACGTGCATTGGGCTTCTTCCTACCCACCCCTCGGTCGCGGAATTCGCGCAGCAGACTGCGTACCATCGACCAGCGCAAGTGGTTCAGTGAATACTCTGGTAAGGGTTTCGTGGGATGCACCTCAACCAATCCACTATTGACCAATATTTTCAGGTGGTGGTAGACCAGCGCTCTGGAAAAGCCAGTTTGGTCGACCATCTCCTGCCGCGTCGACACACCATGCTTGATGATGTTGTTGAGCAGGCTTCGCCGCGTGGGCAGGGTGAGCGCATCCAAAAGGGCAGCCGCCACAAGCGCCTTATCGAAGTCCAAACGCATAATCAGTACAATATTCGGGCCTACAATAATAGTACAAACCACATGATGTTGGTGGGGAAAGGCCGTATTTTTGATGCTTTAAAATCGATATTCTACAACAGACATGATCAACCTGATCCTCTCCGGCGGCAGCGGCACCCGCTTGTGGCCCGTGAGCCGCACCCTCTGGCCCAAGCAATTCTACCCCCTCATCAACGGAACATCGTTGTTCTCTCTCACCCTGCAGCGCAACCGTGCACTGTGCAGTGGATTTCTTGTGGTCACCAATTTCGACCAATATCCGCTGGCTCGTCTGCAAATGCTCGAAGAGATTCAAGCCCCT
>CAIVQI010000277.1 GCA_903908015.1 uncultured Bacteroidota bacterium | reverse complement strand
TCGTCGTCGAGCCGCCAGGTGCCCGTCCAACGATCCTTCCGCCGTTCGACCGACAGTCGGTACCGGTCGTTGAGGTATTCCACCCTCAGGTCGAGGCGGTCGCCGTTCCAACGCCCCTCCGTCAAATGGGCGAATCGATAATCGGTGTCCGGATCGAAGCGGGCTGAAACCCGCTCCGCCGCGACGGCCAGTTCCAAAGCGAACCGATGGCGCGAACGGTCCTCGCGGATCGCCAGGGCTTCCCAGCGTCCGGAGATCTGACCGACCTCCGACTCCGAACGGGGTGGCCAGGCGAAGAACAGCGGATCGCTGAAACTCTCCTGCCCCCTAGCGGGCAGTCGGCGCAGTTCGGTGCGGCCCTGGGTCTCGACGGCGAAGACGGGGACCAGGCCCGATGGAGGCGTTCGCCCTACCTGCCCCGGTCGCCCCGGGACCGCGCGAAACGCCGCCCACACAGGAGCATTCGTCGAGGCAACCTCCGTCGTTGCCATCGACACGAGTGTCCGGCTCCGACCTTCCGCGTCGGGAACCCAACCGAAGGTCTCCAACGGTGCCACCGCCGAGCCGGCCCTCAAGGGTGAGAGTCCGCCCCAGAGGGCAACGGCGGCGAACACGGCGAGCAACTGCAATGGTACCCACACCTGGGACCGGCCCACGGCCCTGCCTGGAAACCGGCGAGGCGTCCGACTCCCGAACCGAGGCCGACGCACCTCAGTCATCAATGGTCTGTCCGACCAGTTGGCGGAACTTCCAACCGGTGTTGTCGTCGCCACCTTGAGTCTGCTTCATGAGCACCCCGAGGATCTGTTCCTTGGGATCGGCGAAGTACTGGGTATTGAAATACCCGCCCCAATCGAAGGTGCCCGCGCTGCCCTCGCCCCCGCGAGCCTGCCCCTGTTCGGTGACCACTCCGAAGGCCAACCCATAGTGCTTGTCGCCGCCACCGAAGAGGTTCTTGGCCACCTGCTCGCGCATCATCATGTCGATGGTCGTGCGGCTGAGGATGCGCTTCCCGCCGAGTTCGCCTCCATTGAGGTACATCTGCAGGAAGGTGGCGTAATCCATGGCCGTGCTGCACAGGCCCGCGCCGCCCGAGAAGAACGACTTCGCGCCCGTGATCGGATAGTTCGGATCGTAAAAGGTCACGGGGTAGCGGACCCATTTCCCGCCCTCGGGCTTCTGGACCGCCACGAGTCGCCCGGCCTTCTCGGCCGGCAGGTAGAAGCCCGTGTCCTTCATGCCCAGCGGCCCGAAGAGGCGCTTCTGCAGAAACACGTCGAACGGCATGCCCGAGACCACTTCGATGAAATAGCCCAGCACATCGAGGCCCTCGCTGTAGGTGAATTTCTCTCCCGGATGATGGTGCAACGGCAGCTTGGCCAACCGCTGGACGCTCTCACGGATGGTGACCGGCTCCGTGGTGAACAGGTCCACCACGCCCGTCTTGGCGTAGAGCTTCTTGAAACGGGCATCCCCGTCGATCACCCCATACCCGAGGCCCGAGGTGTGCGTGAGCAAATCGCGGATGGTGATCTCGCGCTTGGCCGGTTCGCCAGTCCAGGTGCCATCGGCCTCGTTGTAGGTCTTGAGCACCTGGGGCTTCTTGAACTCGGGAATCCAATTCGAGACCGGATCATCGAGCCGGAAGCGCCCCTCCTCCCAGAGCATCATCACCGCCGTCGCGGTGATGGCCTTGGTCTGCGAGGCGATGCGGAAGATGTCATCGCGCTTGAGCGCCCGACCGGCCGCGTTATCGGCCATGCCGAAGGCCTTGTGATAGACCACCTTGCCATTGCGGGCCACCAGGGCCACCGCCCCCGGGATGCGCCCCTCGCGGACGGCCTGCTCGCAGATCGCATCGATGCGCGCCAACCGCTCGGGCGACACCCCCGCCTTCTGCGGCGCCGCTTCCCGCAATGCCGGTGACTGCCGCACCGAAGCCGTCTGAGCGGAGGCGGCGGGTGCTGCGCCAGCCAACACCGACACGGTCAGGCCCAACGCAACGGCTCGGCCGGCCACGGTGAACGCATTGAAGATCGAGATCGGTTTCATGGAAGGATGAGGAAAATCGGGATGGCAGGCGGAGTCGATGATGGTCGGTGGACTTGAACCTTGGGACTGCAAGACGCTCCAACAAAGCCTCCCCAGAGTCACGCCCAACTGGAAGGCCAGACACCCAGGCCACCACCCAACGCCCCGTCACGCCTCGCAGGTGAGCCCTCCGACCGGGCACGCCCCGGCATCCCGGGGCCCTTGGATCGTCACCAGACGTGCGGCTCGATGGACAGCAACCGTTGCAGGGTCGATTCGGGTACCCCCCCGTACAAATCGACAAACAATTGTCGCAAACTCTCCGTCATGCTTGGAAAAGAACCCTTTCTCCACTCAATCGTATCCGCAACCTGCTCGCGCTCCATGGCGACCATTACCGGATCCATCCTTGGGTTTTCGGAAAGGGATTTCTCCAACTCGATCTCCCGCTTGAGGATGTCTTCGACCACCTCCCGGTGACCCCACAAGATTCGTGTCACCCCCATGGCGCCGGTATAAAGCTTAGAAGACTTACGAACCGCCTTTTCCTCGGTCAGAATAGAAAGGATTTGTGCGTATTCCGGGTGATGCTTGAGGTCTCGGTTGAACTGATAGCGGGACGCGACTTCCCATGCGTCAGACATCCAAAAACGATTGGTGCGATTCGAATTGTCATCGGTCAAAGAAGAGGTCACCGAGTAACTCAACCATTCCAGATCAGCCTTAGACAGCCGATCGATATCCTTCAGCAATTCCGGCTGCCTGCCAATCAACGCCGTCACCAAAATAAAGGAATCGCGCGTCTCTTCAGGAGTTCTTTTAAAAACATGACTCCGATGTAGGGCCCAACCCGTCGAAAACAGGCATACCAACAAAATCCATAGCCAGGGTTTTATCATCATGGGATTTTCTTCGTCGCCTCGGGTTGTTCGGATTGTCTTGGGTTCAACAGAGGCGAGGACAGTTGATTCGACGGGAGGATCAACGGCTTTGGCACCCCCCAGATATGAACAGAGTTCAGCCGTTGAAAACAGCCTCCGGAAGTGCCCCATACAAACGCTCCAAGCGATCCAGGCATCGCCTCTGGTAATACCTTTGCTCCACACGCACCCGATCTCTTAGAACCGAACTTGAATCGTCCGTCGTGGCAAACAAGGCCTTCTTATGAGCCACGACCTGGTGGGTATTAAGCACCTTCAGCAGTCTTCGCCGCATCACCTCGCGAAATTCCGCCCGGGCCACAAACACCTCATGAATCCCGCTGTACAGAAACCCCGAATCCCGCGCCGGCGGAAATTCTTCCAAGATCGCCTTGATTTCACCCAATCCTTTCTCATTTGAAATAAGCGTCCAGAACTCCTGTTTAGCCACTTTCTCATAATCCTGGGTTCCCAACCACCGATCAGCCCCGGGAAGCTCCAACACTTGCACCGTCCGGCTCCCGGAGGGAAATTTGTAGACATTGGATACAATCCCTAACGGGTACTCATCCGACTCCAAAGACATCTTTGCCCACTTTCCGTCACCGCTTGAAAGCTTTCGACGGATAACACCTTGAATCCCGTTAACATGATTCGAGATAGGAGTCGTCGTGTCCTGCCCAACTCCCCATGGAACGCCACCCTTCGCCGCCAATCGTTGCTCGCGCCAAATCCAACCTACCATCCCCACAAAGACGAGAATCAAGAGCGTCCACGGAAGCACCCATTTCTTTGCTTGCGGCTTATTTGTTCTCTTCATCGTTGTCTCTTTGAAGCATCAAGAAGTTGATTTTGTAAACACTGATGTCGGCGGAGATTAAAACCTTGAAGAGAGAGCGCGAGTTCAACTACCAAAGAACCAAATCAACAACACTATCTCACACCTTTGGAAAACCCGCTTATTAAAATATTTGTTGATACTCTACAGCCATCAGGCGTTGGAAAAGATCTTTTGGAAAATCTCCGTACAATTCTTTCAAAACGGCCCAGTACTTCTCCTTATCCTCATTGATGCTTTGCCAAGATCGCAGGCATTGTTCTTGGTGCCTCTCGTGATCCCGCTGTATTCTTGTCTCTGTCAAATCATTAACTTTATCCAACCTCGTTTTCACCCTGCTTTCAAATCTAATCTCCGCGTCAATTGAACGGTCCACTTCGTTACGAATGTTATAAAGAAGAAATTTGACACCATAGGCTCCTGTGAATAGCCGTGATGAATCCCGTGCTGGAGGGTACTCTCTGAGAATATCAAGAATTTGACTTTGACCCGGTTCGAGCGCGCAGTCATTTTGAAACTGTATTTTTGAAAAAAACTCCCAGTCGTCCGTGCCAAAATGCCTATTTTTGCGGACAGAGGTGATTTGCACCCGAGTGCTATTAGCACCTGATTTAACAATATTAGTAACAGTCGTCACATTGGTTTCATACCTGTCATTCCAATATTTGTCCATAGATTCACTTGATTGAGGATCAAATCCAACAGGTTTGTGAGGTTTCGAATGGCTCTGTAGCGCATGGTTTCTATCTACACGCGAGAAGTAACCGCTATCTACTGGATTTTCAGATATCTGTTGATTAGACCTCTCCACCTGTGGTTTTATAAAATAAAAAAGCAATACGAGTATCGTAAAAATACCTATTGCGGAAAATCTTTTCTTCATTTGGATAGGAGTTGGAATTTTTAAAAAGGCAATCTAATCGCTTAATGACCATTCAGGTCAAAGGGATTCCAAAACACAGGGATCGACATTAAACGATCAAAACATGTGTCTGGGAACCTCCCAAATAACTTCTCCAAACGCGTTTTCCCATGTTGATAGTAGACTGACTGCTCGAGGCGAGACTTATTGTATATAGTTTCGAATTCATAATTCTTGTCAGCAGGGACTTCTGAACCATTCACGCCGTAAGACAATATGTTTTTCTCTTTAAAACGCCGCTTGAGTTGTCTAATTTGCGCTCTGATAGCATATACCTCCCAGATGCTACTATACAATTTTGATTCCGCGTCATCAAGCCTGTACTCTGATATGATTTCACGGAACTCAAGGAGCGCAGGTTCAATCGCAACACGACTTTCAAAAGCATCTCGGGCTTTGGATTCATATTCTTTTGTGTCCAGCAGGCTAGGGCTCAAGGGCCAAACAATCGATTGTGTAATAATGATTCCGTCCGGAAGAATAAATACGTTGCTTAATTGACCATCGGCAAACTCTGTGCAGTTGACCACTACTCCAGAAGCAGCGATATCACCCATCGAGGCTCTCCATTGCCTGCCTCCACCATTTCCATTTGTAGGACTATCCAATTTTTGAATCACCACCTTGCTTGGCGATCTAGCTTCCACAGTGCGATTTTTAGAATAGGTTAGTAAACCTCGCACTGAGAAATACAGCACCAACCCTATAATCCCCACGAGCAGCAGTAATCCCGATCTCAGCTTTGTCATAGCAGACTCAAGGGTAAATAAATTATTAAACACATTCAGGTTTTCACTATTCACTTGCAACGATAGCAATTGTTGCGCCCAAGCTGATCGCTTGTTGATTGGTTTATGATCATTTGTTGATTGGTTCAAAAATAAAACCGGCATTTGGTGTATTTGCACTTATGTTCACACGACCAAACAGTGAATCGTACGGCAGCGCTTTGATTACACCCCCTGTTCTATCCATTTTTCTTATCGCTTTTTCCGTAGTAAAATATGCGCTATTTTCAGGGTAGTATTCTCCGCACGACATCTGCTGGTTTTTCCAATTTGAAAGGGTCAGCTGAAAATGCCGATCCTTTCTCCACCACGGTTCACCATTCTCTTTAGGAGTGTATTTCCATGTAATGTTATATGCGAAGTCACTTTCCTCTATCGTCTCCCAATTGGCCTTCTCCATGTCGCACCTAAAAGACCGAACGGCGAGAAAATACTCTTTTGGCAAATTACCTCTTTTTAAAGCTTCAGCTTCTAATTCTTCTTGAGATAAACCGGCCCCTAACATTGGCGCAAACGCGGATGTCGTATCCCTTTTACCAAAGACAAGCATCCCATCGAGCTCTCCATACACTTCTCGAGCATACTCATACTTTACTTCAAAATTTAGCATATTTACTATAGACTTTATTGAAGCATTGGACTCGTAAAACGCGCCTTCGTACTCGCGGAGAAAAAAATAGTCGTAAGACTCAAGCCTTGCTG
>CAIVQI010000276.1 GCA_903908015.1 uncultured Bacteroidota bacterium | reverse complement strand
GGTCACATAACTCTCGTAACGGTCTCTAACTTTGTAAATCCAGTCGAACGACCGGGTGGTTGATCCAGTGGCCACGATGTGGTAGCAGGGCTGTCCCCCCAACACAACAGGCTCATCCATGACTTTGAGTTCCCCCACCCCAGCATCAACAAAACCATAATGCAATCGGTAACGAAGATGTTCGCCCGCCGAAAAAACAGCCCTTAAAGGTTGATTTGAGGGGGGCGGATCCAATACCAACGCCTGTGAAGGCAATGGTAGTGCTGTCAAAACAAATGGAATCATCAAGACCCATTGAAGCATCAGCCATAAAATGCTTAAGCTGCCCCTAGGCTTCACTTGGTTCACTCCCTTCATCATACAAATATAAATACTTCATCGATTGGAACAGGCTAAAGTCGCAAACATGACCCCTGCACCGGCGGCGAGCAGCACACGAGCGGCCGCCTCTAAGGTAGCCCCGGTGGTGAGTACATCATCGATGAGCAGTACTGGTCCAACGCCCCCTGCCAAGGATGCACCTGCCGAAAAAGCTGTGGCCACATTGTCCCAACGCGCTTCACGAGTTTTTCGTGTTTGCGATTCTGTAGCCTCAACGCGTTGCAGCCAATCATCGTGGTAAGGGATTCCGGTTTCCTCATGCACGCCTTGGGCAATGAGGCTACTTTGGTTGAAACCCCTGATCCGCTGCTTCGACGGGTGCAGGGGAACAGGCACAACAGCACTGCATCCGCCAAAAGGCGAATCGCGCAAAGCCAGACCAAGGAGACGACCCATTGCAACGGCTGTTTGCGTATCACCGTGGTATTTAACCCGATGCAATAATTGACGTGCCATGCCTCCACGATTAAAAAAGAGCAGTGAAGTGACCCCATCCACTGGAATTCGTCCGCGGAACATTCGCTCGAGCGGGTTATTAGACATCCGATGGTAATGTGTAAACGGCAAGTCCAGCAGGCAATGTGTGCACACAAAATTTTCACCGCCGTATAAATTTCTTCTACAGCCACCGCACAAGCGCGGATAAAATAAATCGGCCAAAAGGCTGAATGGATTGTTTGACATGAAGTACCTATTTTTCCCAATGAATGCACTATTTCTTATTTTTGCACTTTCTTAAAAGAATCCGCCTTTTTTTTGGCGTTCGTCAACAGTATTTTCACATTAATTTGATTCTATGTCACCATTATCGCGCTTCATCCCAGCGGCAACCCATCCTCCCTTCCCCATTCACCTAAACCTCAAGGCACTGATTGTAGCGGGCTTGATGTTCATTTGGTGTTCATCCCCTGCCCTGTCTCAGAAAGTCGGGCAAGGCGATACCAGGGTCTTGTTCTCGGTCGACCAGGGGGAGGTAACCGTCGATGAGTTCTTATCCGTATTCAACAAAAATAATTACAGCAAAAAGGCGGCAACACGCGAAGAATTGGAGGAGTACCTTGGTTTATATGTTAAGTTTAAACTAAAAGTACGTGAAGCCTATGCACGCGGGATGGATACGACAGCTAAATTTTTACGTGAATTTGACAATTACCGCGACCAGTTGGCTCAGCCGTATTTGCGTGACAAGGACACGGGGGAAGAGTTACTTCAAGAAGCTTTTCAACGGAGTCAGATTGAACGTCGCGCGAGCCACATCATGATCCGAATAGAAGAAAACGCATCGCCTACGGACAGTCTGACTGCCTACAATAAAGCGGTTGAGCTTCACAAGCAATTGTTGTCGGGCGCCGATTTCGAGACTTTGGCCCGCGAAAAATCAGAAGATCCTTCTGCTAAGGAAAACGGGGGTGATTTGGGCTACTTTTCTGTATTTCGCATGATTTATCCCTTTGAAAACATGGCTTACAACACCCGGATTGGTGGGGTTAGTCCGGTTTTCCGCACGCAATTTGGTTACCACGTGCTCAAGGTGACCGACGAGCGTCCGGCACGGGGGGAAATACGCGTGGCCCATTTGATGTTATTGAGCAGAACAGCAGACAGCGACTCGCTGAAAGAATCGGCACGCAGAAGAATTTTTGAGATCGATCGTCGCATCAAGGCTGGTGAATCGTTTGATAGTCTGGTGAAACAATACAGTGAAGATCCATCATCTTCTGCCAGTAAAGGGTTACTTCCCTATTTCGGCACTGGTCGGATGGTGCCCGAATTTGAAAATGCCGCCTATGCGCTTAAGGCAAATGGCGACATCAGCGATCCCATACAAACCGCATACGGCTGGCACATCATGAAACGGGTAGACTTGAAGTCTATTCCAAGTTTCGAGGAGGCTAAAGCGGATTTAGAAGCCAAAATTGCTCGTGATAGTCGCGCGAATCGCAATAAATCATCTTTGCTGGCCAAATTAAAGAAAGAATACGCCTGGAAAGAGAATGATGCGGCCTTAACACAGTTTATTAACACCATTTCGGAAAACAGCTACCGCGACAAATCATGGGAGCCCCCGGTGCCGGGGCCGAATGACCCTATTCTATGTCATTTTGCGGATACTGTCATTCGTCAACATGACTTTGCTCAATACCTCAACGAAAACAAGGGCGCACCAGGCAGTGGCGATTTCGGCATGTTCCTTCGAAACACCTACCGCGAATGGGCTGATGAACGGCTTTTGGCCTTTGAAAATGCTCAGCTGGAACGAAAATACCCCGAATTTAGATCCCTTGTTAAAGAATACCGCGAAGGTATCCTGCTGTTCGACCTTACCGACGAATTGGTTTGGTCGAAGGCAGTGAATGACACCATCGGACTAAAAGCATTTTTCGAGGGTCGCAGAGATCGTTATCGTTTTGGTGACAGAATTGAAGGCGCTGTATATGTTTGTCGCGACGATTCTGTTGCCCTGGCTGTCCGTAAAGCAATAAAAAGCAAAAAGAACACCACCGCCGTTCTACTGAAAAATTTTAATGCCCGTGATCCGCTGAGCTTACGCATCATTGAAGGCAAGCTTGAGAAACAGGCACATGAGGTGCTCTCCTTGGTGGAATGGAAAAAAGGCTTAAGTCCGGATTTGGTTCACAATGGCCAAAAAGTATTCGTTCGGATCAACCGCCTAATCCCGCCTTGCCTTAAGGAACTTTCCGAAATCAGGGGATTGGTGACCTCCGACTACCAACAACAATTGGAAACGGAATGGGTCCAATCATTGGAGAATAAATACAAAGTCGACATCCATCGCGATGTCTTCCAAAGCATACTTCCGCGTTGATTGGTGCACGTTGTTTCGTTTGGATTGGTTTGTTGCTGGGGGCTCTGACTGGATGTGCTGCCGATGAGCAGCAGGATCGGCAGCTTTTGGTGCGGGTAGGCGATGCTACACTCTATGAAGATGCACTTATTGATTTATTGCCTGAAAACTACAATGCCGGTGATAGCATTGCTGCCGTCGATTTTTGGATTCGTGAGCAACTGATTGCACGTGCGGCCGATGACGAACTCAGTGGGAGTGAACGTGATTTTACTGTAGAATTGGAACAATACCACAGAAATTTGCTGCGACACCGCCTGGAAGACAAGATTTTGGAGGCACAGGCGTCGGAATTAGAGCCTGACAGCGCCTCTATCTCCGCCTTCTATCGTGAAAACTCTGATTTGTTTCGGCTTTCGCACCCGCTCATCAAGGGTCGGTATGTGCGGGTGGATTCCGGTGCGCCGCGACAAGCTCAGCTACCTTTACTCATGCGCGAACGGACCGGGAAGCGACTGGAACTACTCGATGAATACTGCCTGCAGTTTGCCTGGGTGAGTCACCTCAACGACACGGTTTGGCGCAATCCATTTGACATGCTTGCAGATGTCCCAGAATCTACCCGTAATGTGTTCAGCTTCAGCGCCATCAACCAAACCCAAACAGTACGGCAAGATTCTGCTGTTCACTACTTATTGGTTCGGGAATTTAAGCCGGCCGGCGAAACTGCCCCCCTCTCCTATGCCGTAGAGGGCATTCGGGAGATGGTTCGCGCCGACCGAAGAAATCGTTTTTTGCAGGCCTACTACGAAGACCTCAAAGTGAAAGCCATAGAAGAACAAATCGTAAAATTCGCCCCTTAACCTATATACATGCCCCAATTTCTGAGTCGAATTCTCTTGTTTTTCAGTCCTTTGGCGGCAAGCGTATCCCTATTGGCTGCATTTCCATTGATGGCAAATTCACAAACTCTGCCACAAGAGGTGGCCGAGGGAATCATGGCCGTGGTGGCCGATAAGATCATCCTCAAATCGGAAATTGAAGCTGAATACAGCAATTGGCTGGGCCAAGACAACCTCCCCGATCCCCGCATGAAATGTGTAATCCTGGAGCAATTGATCAACAACAAACTGCTGCTCAGGCAAGCAGAAGTGGATTCGATTGTGGTGAGTGACGAGGAGGTGGCCGACCAGCTGGAACGCCGTGTGCGCTATTTTTCTTCTATGGTCGGTGGACGGGAGAAATTAGAAGAGTTTTACGGGAAAACATTGGCCGAAATACGGGAAGAATTTCGGCCACAAATCAAAGAGCAAATCCTCGTTCAACGCATGCAGGATAAATTATCAGGTGATGTCTCCATCTCTCCTCAAGAGGTGCGTCAGTATTTCGAAAGCGTTCCCCGCGACTCAATACCCTACCTCGATGCTGAATTAGAAATAGGTCAAATTGTGGCTTTCCCCGAAGTCGGCGCACTTCAAAAAGAGTTAACGCTCGACAAAATCAACGGGATTCGTGAACGAATTTTGAAGGGTGAGCGATTTTCCACTTTGGCGACACTCTACTCGGAGGATCCGGGATCCAAACAAGAGGGCGGATCGCTCGGCTTTTTTGGTCGCGGAGAGATGGTACCCGAATTTGAAGCGGCGGCATTCCGATTAAAACCTGGAGAGATCTCTCCAGTGGTGAAAACCAAGTTTGGATACCACATTATTGAGTTGATGGAACGACGCGGGGAACGCTTGATGTGTCGGCACATCCTCATCAAAATACCCACTGGGAGTCGTGAAATGGAAGATGCACGAAAGCGCCTTGACTCGCTGCGCACGCGAATAGTAAAAGAAAATACGCCTTTTGGCGATGCAGTTCGGATGTATTCTCAAGATGACGAAACCCGCAGCAGTGGTGGCATGCTGATGAATGAGGAATCTGCGACTAGTCGGTTTACCCCCGAACAGTTGAGTCCGGACATCTATTTCGCCATTGAGAAGTTAAAGCCGGGTGAATTTAGCGAGCCCCAACCGTTTGCCTCGAGAGACGGGCGACAGGGTTACCGCATACTTTTTTTGAAGTCACGCTCTGAGGCGCACCTCACAAACATGAAGCAAGACTATCCTCGCATCCAGGCAACAGCCCTGGGCATGAAAAAACTTCGAAAAATGGAGGCTTGGTACGCTTCGGCCCGACAGAAAACTTTCGTTCGGGTGCATCCTTCCTACCGCGACTGCGACAATTTGGAATTTTTGAAAAAGTGATTCTTATTCTGCAAAAAACTCCCGCATCCGCTCAAAAAATCCCTGTCGTCGGCCCGTGGTCTCCTCCGGCTTGAAGTTGGACGAATCACGAAGCTTTTCGAGCATGTCACGTTCCTCTCGCGATAATTTCGTGGGCACGTGAACATTCACCAGTATGATCAGATCCCCCTTGCCGTTGCTTTGCAATACGGGAAGACCCTTCCCCTTTAAGCGAAGTAACTTACCGGGCTGTGTACCCGCGTCCAGTTTAATTCTGACCTTTCCATCGAGCGCAGGAACATCGATTTGTGCGCCCAAAGCTGCATCTGCAAAACTCACGTCAAGATCATACAGGATGTTGTGCCCGTCGCGGCGAAAGTGCTCGTGGGGTTCTTCCTCTACCACCACCAATAAATCGCCTGCCGGACCGCCATTTCGCCCGCAATTACCCTTACCCGACATATTGATTTGCATGCCCTCTGCCACGCCAGGAGGAATGCGTATGTTGATGATTTCCTCCTTTCTCTGCAATCCATCAGGATCAACACCCGGAGGCTTGCGATCGACCACCTTACCGCTGCCTTCGCAATGTGGACATGTAGAAGCCATGCGCATCTGCCCCAGAAAAGTCTGGGTAACCTTGTTGATTTGCCCGGTCCCATTACACGTTGGGCACGATTTATACGTTACGCCATCGGCAGGAACCGCGCGGGTGACCTTTAACTTTTTTTCGACTCCATTGGCCACGTCTTCAAGAGTCACCTTCACCCTAATGCGGAGGTTTGATCCTCTATGCTGTCTGGATCCCCCGCCTCGACCACCGAAGAATCCTTCGAATGGACTACCATCGTTGAATATGTCGCCAAACTGACTGAATATATCCTCCATAGAGAAGCCACCTCCTCCACCTGGACCTCCGCCCATATTCACGCCTTGGTGACCGAATCGATCATAACGGGCCCGCTTATCGGCATTGCTGAGTACCTCATACGCTTCAGCGGCCTCTTTAAATGACTCTTCGGCCTGAGCATCGCCCGGGTTTTTATCTGGATGATACTTGATCGCCGCTTTGCGGTACGCCTTTTTGATTTCGTCTTCGCCCGCATTCTTGGCTACGCCCAAGACCTCGTAGTAGTCGCGCTTACTCATATCGTTATACAGCTACAATAACTTTAGCATACCGAACGACTTGTTCGTTGAGCTTATATCCTTTTTCAACCTCCACCAACACCGTATTTTTCAACGCTTCATTGGTCGCCGGCGCCTGGGAAATCGCTTCGTGAAGCTCGGTGTCGAAGGCCTCACCGACTGCAACGATGGGTTGTAGGCCGCGCGATTGAAGAATTCCACGGAATTTTTGGTAGACCAGATCTACGCCTGTTTTTACTGCCGACACTTCTTTGGCCTGCTCCATCGCAGCCAATCCGCGCTCAAAATCATCTAGTACGGGAAGAAGGTCGACCAATAAATCTTTAGATGCATTCTTGAACATATCGAGCCGCTCACGTGCGCTGCGTCTTTTGAAATTTTCAAATTCTGACAGAAGATACAGGTATTTTTTCTGCATTTCTTCTAATTCCCCACCGGAATCGCCTGAGGCGGGTTCGGAGGAATCGGCCTCTGCATCTGCTATTGGCTCTTGCTGTTCTTTGGTTTCTTCTGCCTTTGCGTCTGCTTTTGGCTCTTGTGCTTCCTGAACTTCAGAATCGGAAGACGAATCGCTGACTCGGTTTGGATTATTTTCGGTTTCGGCTGTCATTATTTTACAGATGGTTCGTTTATATCGTATTTTCGAATTCAAATATAGCGCTACAATAGCCCTGCCATAGACAAAAATATGCCAAAGTGTCAGCCCCCTAATCGATTCACTCTTTTCATAAGCTGGCTCACCCCTAAAGTACTTTCCTGCTTCATAAGCCTGATGCTTTTTTCCGGCCTACTCTACGCACAAAATCCCACCACACTCAAGCCTGAGCGTTTTTTTTCAGTAGCTGTACCGACGCCGCAGTCAATTACTTTTGATTTTCGTCTAAAACGCTTCTACCTAACCGGTGATCGGGGAAGGGTGTACAGCTTTAGTCAACTTTGGTCACCCATCAGAAGCAGCGAACGGGAGGGCAGCGATTACCAAGCCGTTTGTGCGCATGAAAAGGTGGTTTATGTGCGCGACGCTGGAGCCAAAAAGGTGGTCGCGTACGACGCTGGCACTTTGTTGCCCCAATATACCTTCGATCTGCCAACGGCCTTACAACAAAATGGCGATGGGAGCGGCCTCACCTGGAATCCGGCAAGGAAGACTTTTGTGCTGACCGCAGGCATGCAAAACAAGCGGATGATATTGACCGAATTTGATATGGACTTTCGGCAGATTCATGAGCATAGGCTTCCGATGGCTTCGCTATCTGCTTTAACTTGGTTTGATGGCGCCTTGTGGGGATACTCTATCAATGAGCGCATGCTGTTTCGACTTCACCCGGAAACCTACACAATTGTGCGTTCATGGCGAGTGAACACCAAAAAAATACACTCCTTTTGCTTCGATAAAGAGGGGAATTTATATATGCTACGAGGAGATAAAGCTCTGGTTTATGAGTTCCGCATGCCGCGTATTCAGTCGAAGTGAAATAAAAATGGGTGAATGGGATGTTATATTAAGATAATTCCGCTAATGCACATCAATAATATAATTTTAAGCGCTGTATTGATTCGGCTGTGGTCTGCCGTTCGAACGGCCTTTATGGAAAAATATGTGGATGCCATGACACCGCTACCCACCATCCCTGCAAATAAATAGGTGGATGCGTTGTGGTTTAAAATAGTGAACGCCATGATGGGTAAAAGTGCCCCTATATGCAAGAAAAGAAGCAGGAGTCGCGTTTTTTTTAGGCCATATTCGATCGGAAAGGTCCTATAGCCATATACCAGATCGCCTCTCATGCTGATCAGTTTTTTAACCATTTCGCGGGCCAATACCAATATCCAGAACAAGGAAGCCAGAATCAGAAGCCCTGAATTGACCGATTGGTAGTGAACACAGATGGCAAAAAATGCTGAAACACTCAGGAAAGCTGCGGCTATTTCACCGATGAGGGGAAACTTTCTCAATTTATGTGAATAAAGCCATAAAGACCCGCTGTAGAGGAGGTAAAACAGGAGGAGGCGGGTCGATAAACAGGCACTGAGGGTTAGGCCGACGCCATTCAGCAGCATCCAGGCTTGAAGGGCATGCTTTTTGGAGATGACCCGTCCCACGATGACCTCTTGTGGACGATTTGCGAGGTCGGTTTCCATATCGTAGAAAGCATTGATGATGTAGCCTCCTGCCAGCAGAAGACTGCCGGCAAGGGCTAGTCCCCACAACCCCCGGTCGAGCAGCCAATTCCACTGTTCTGATTGTCCCACCAAAACGAAACGAGCCGCGAGGAACTGGGCCATCAGTACAAGCAACAAATTATACCACCTAATGAGTGATAAAAAGGCCAAAAAACGTACGAATTGTAGTCGCCGGGTCTCGTTACCCCTCCGATGCGGCGAATGGATCATTAGAATCGATAGACCACCTTAAGGTCGTAATCCACCAACAATTTCCGCGCCCGTTCATAATCCCGTGTGAAACCAAGTATGTATCCACCGCCTCCTGATCCGCAAAGCTTGAGGTAGTAGGCTTCAGTTTCAATGCCTTGCCGCCACAGTTGATGGAATAGGTCCGGGATCATCGGTTTGAAATTGTCGAGGGCCAATTGCGATAATTTTCTCAGATTACGAAACAGCGGCTGCACATCGCCCTTCAGGAAACTCTTGATGCAGGCGTTGTTGTATTTTCTAAATTCTGTGCGAATCATGCGGCGGAAACCATCTTGTTTGAGTCGCTCCATAAAAAGGTTGACCAAAGGCTGGGTTTCACCCGCCTCACCGGTGTTCAAAAGAAAAATAGCTCCTTCACCCTGCTGTTCCCGTGGCAGTTTTACGGCGCCCAAATCACTTTTTCCATTAAAAAGAATGGGGATTTGAAGATAACAGATCAGCGGATCCATCCCCGATGAACGACCATGGAAATAACATTCCAATGCAGCCAAATCGGATTTCAGTTGTTGTAGTTGTTCGGGGGTGTGATCGTTCTCAGCTTGTATGGGCTTTTCAGCATATTGAGCGTAGGTAGCTGCTACCAATGCACCCGAACTGCCGACACCATAGCCTTGAGGAATACTGGAGTCGAAATGCATCCCCTTTTCAATATCCAAAAGCATTCGCGCTGTATCGATGGGCACTGCTAGCTTGCCCGTGCGACGACTTTCGTGCAGATGTGAGGCGTATGCCTTTAGTTTTTGGTTGCTGTCTTGAGCAGTCTCGCTTTCTATGTGCTCGAAGGAGAATCGGGCCTTATAATCGTCATAGGGAATGGAAAGCCCTTGCGCATCTTCAATAATACCATACTCTCCGAACAACAAAATTTTGGCGTAGTAGAGGGAGTTTTTGATCATACCAAAGGGTTTATAGGCCGAGGTCCAGATCCCACAGAATCACAAATATACGCCTGATTTTCGCAATAATGCATTAGGCTATTGTTAATGAGTGACATCACCTCGGTTTCGTGTTCTGCGGGATACAATACGTGCAGGTTTGCACCTGCATCTAATGTATAATGCACGGGGACCCTATTTTGTTTGCGAAATGCTTGAATTTCGCGAATGCATGCCAACGTGTTGGGCATCATCAGCATAAAAGAGGGCTCCGAAGCCATCATCAGTGCATGTAGGGTGAGGGCCTCAGACTCCACCAACAGGCCGAATTCTGTTACATCGCCCGATGCCAAAATCGATAATAGCCGTGGGATTCGGTCATTTGCCTGTCGGTATCGGGCATCCGCGTAGGGATTGCCTTCCATGAGTTTGTGACCCGCTGTGCTCCCGGTCTCCTTAACTCCTTTGTGGACAAGAAGTATGGTGTCGCGATAATCGGCAAACACCGGGTGAATGCCCTTTTGATGGGGGAATGCATACTCATTTCGGCTCTCTGGCGCTGCGGGGTGTAAACCCCATTGTACCCATCCACCATAAACAGAACGGCAGGCAGACCCAGACCCCAAACGGGCCAAATGAGATGCATTTTTTAAAAAGCTTGCGTCGCTTTGGTAGGTCGATGGCTCTGGAAAGTGGGTGTTCGCGCCATTTTCAACGGCCAGGCGCAACTGCCTGTCTATTTGTTCGACACAAAGCGCCAAAGCTGCAAAGCCGGATGCTGAGGAGGCGATGCCACTGCTGTGTGGAAAACTGTTGGCCGACTCAATATCCAATTCAAATTCACGCAACCAGGGATAGATCGGCTGTACCCCACTCAGGAATTTTTCAATTCTGTTCTGAAAACCAAGATTCTGTTGTCCACTCAGGGAAAACCGAATGCCCCCACCTGCGCGGGGTTGAAAATGAACTTTGGTTTGGGATATACAGGCTTTTAGGCTGAAACTGATGGACGGGTTGGCAGGCATTTGCTGTCCGTATTTACCCCAGTATTTGATGAGTGCAATATTGGAAGGTGCCTCCCAGGCCACGCTGCCTTCAACCGCTGGAGTATCCTTTTGGGGTAGTGGAATGGGTTCGGGGTATAATTGGTGTGATCCGCTGATGGTTTGGGTAGCTTCAGTTGACTTGGAAGCGCTGCTGGCTAAGGAAGCACCGGGGGAGTTGGAACTGGCAAAATGATTGGGGCCAGATGGGTTGATTTGCTCAGTATTCATAAGTTTGGACTACAATAGCCTAAGGATTGGGAATCAAGGGTTGTTGGTGGGCCGACACAACAACAATTCGTTTAAAGAAAAACACACAGAGTAGCCTTTTTGTGTAAGAAATCTCCTGGCTTGATCGGGGTCTTCTGCTGCCGCGAGGATAAAATCGCCCCCCCAAGCGCCTAGCGATTTGGTTTGTCCGGGGAATCCAGCGAATCTCGTGGTTTGAATCGGCTCTTCTTCCAACAACCCAGACATGATCTGTTCATGCCTGTGCATCATTTCCATAAAGGTCTTCAAATCGATGGCAGATACCAACTGATGGGTACAATCAGTGATCTCTTGCAGGTAGCCCTCCTTTGCGTTTGATCGCGACCAGAACTGTTGAATGGAATGGTCGGTCGACTGCTTCTTGCCTGTGTACACGAATAAAAGATGGTCGTGAAAGCTTGGTAGGAAGGAGACGGGTTGGATGTGTGGACGAAGCACAGGTGCTTCAATTGAAGCCAATGGATGCTGGTGATGCCCCTCTGTTTGGAATTCGATGCGAACCCTGTTCCTTTGATTTGCCCCAGGAAACTTCTCCCGTAGCGCCAGATTGTCGGATTGAAGATGATGTCCCGATTTGACTGTCACCCCAGCACCCATAAGCTGGTAGAGGATAGGTCCGTTCGCGGTGGCACAGGCCTGATCATATCCACTGCCGCCTTGGGTCGCCGCGTGCAGTTCCATGGGCCTACAACCCCACCACTGCGCCAGCAGTGAAATCAGGCTGCTGCTGCTTCCCAGTCCCCACTCCCGCTCAAATTCCAAATAGGTTTCTACCGAAAATCCTTCCGACATCACCCGATCTGCCTGCTCATGGTACAGTTCAGGGCTGGTTTGATGCGACAGCATCAGCGCTTTTGTAAGCCATGATTCTAAGCGGGAAACGGCAGCCTCAGTACCTTTTCCCTTCTGATGGAGGTCCATGAGTTTCAAAGGCCTAAAACCTTGCATTTCCAACAATGGTAAAGCGACTTCCTTCCTTGCCTTACGGTCAGCCGACAACCAGTTCCATTCAGCCTCCAGCCATACTTCACCTCGAGGCGTAAACGCCTTCCAGTGAATACAAGCAGGGCGGTAGGGTGCGATGTACATAGATTGACCGCG
>CAIVQI010000275.1 GCA_903908015.1 uncultured Bacteroidota bacterium | reverse complement strand
ATGTCGGCTAATTTGTTGTCGATGGGCGCCATTGATTTTGGTATCATCATCGATGGCGCGGTCGTGATGGTGGAAGGAATTTTTGTATTGCTTGCGCACAAGGCCCACAAGGTCGGCATGCCGCAGTTCAACCGCTTGTCGAAATTGGGGTTGATCAAGAAAACGGGTACTGACCTCGGAAAGGCGGTTTTCTTCTCGAAGCTCATCATCATTACCAGTTTGATTCCCATTTTTTCTTTTGAGAAAGTGGAGGGCAAGCTCTTTTCTCCGCTGGCGTACACCCTGGGTTTTGCCTTGCTCGGGGCGTTGTTTTTTACCCTAACCCTGGTTCCGGTTTTGTGCAGCATATTGTTTCAAAAGGATGTTGCCGAGAAAAAGAATCCCGTGGTTGATTTCTTCAACCGGGCCACGATGCGGGGTTATAGCTGGACATCCGCTCACCCGATCAAGACTATGGTGTTGACCACACTGCTCGTGATGGGTTCGCTCTTTTCCTTTTTGTTTTTGGGCACGGAATTCTTGCCCACCCTCAATGAAGGGGCACTTTGGGTTGAGGCGAAACTACCGATGAGCAGTTCGATTCAGGAAACCTCCAAGTTTGTCCGAATTTTCCGGGAAAAAATCAATGAATTTGATGAGGTGGAGTCGGTGCTCTCGCAGATTGGTCGTTCCAATGATGGCACCGATCCCTCGGGTTTTTTCTATGTACAATGCCAGGTGAATCTGAAGCCCAAGGATTCGTGGAAGCGGTCGATATCGACGGATCAACTGATTGAAGAGATGGACAAAAAGCTGCGGGAGTACCCCGGGGTGATTTATAACTATTCACAACCAATTATTGACAACGTTGCGGAGGCGGTGGCGGGGATTAATGCCTCGCTGGCGGTGAAGGTGTATGGGGATAACCTGGAGGTAATCAATTCAAAGGCGGATTCTATCGCCCGGATATTAAAAACGGTGCGTGGGGTTAAGGACCTGGGAATTCTCAGAAATTTGGGTCAGCCCGAATTGGTTATCCGCCTATCGCCCTCCCGGATGTCTGCCTTTGGCGTCTCATCGGAGGATGCGGCCGCGGTGATCGAGATGGCGGTGGGGGGGAAAACCGCCACCTATTACTATGAGGATGCCAAAAAGTTTGACGTTCGGGTGCGCTTTGAGAAGGATTTTCGCAATTCAACGGCGGATATTCACCTGCTTAAGGTGCCTGCAGACGGCGGCAAGCTCATTCCCTTACAGGAAATTGCGGATATCAAACCCGTAACGGGCCCGGCGTTTATTTACCGCGACAACAACCGGAGGTTTATCGCGATCAAATTTTCCATTCGTGAACGCGATTTGGGTAGTACGATACAGGAAGCCCAGAAAAAGGTGAACGCGGCTGTTTTTATGCCCAAGGGCTACGAGGTCAAATGGACCGGCGAATTTGAGAACCAGCAACGGGCTCAGAAAAGGCTGACCCAGGTGGTGCCGGTTTGTCTGCTCATTATTTTCTTTATCCTGTTTATCGCTTTTGGGAATGCAAAGGATGCCGGCCTGGTGTTGATTAATGTGCCTTTTGCGCTGGTGGGGGGAATTCTTGCCTTGCACATCACCGGTACTATCTTCAGTATTTCTGCGGGCATCGGTTTCATTGCCTTGTTTGGGTTGTGCATCCAGAATGGTGTGATCCTTATTTCGGTATTCAAGCGCAACATCGATTTGGGTATGGAAACGTCGCTGGCGCTGCTGGAGGGCGTTAAGGAACGGACTCGTCCGGTGGTGATGACCGCCATCATGGCGGCTATTGGCTTGTTGCCTGCTGCCTTGAGCACGGGCATTGGTTCGGAGACGCAAAAACCTTTGGCCATTGTGGTGATTGGGGGAATCATATCGGCGACATTCCTCACGTTGTTGGTTTTCCCGTTAATCTACCAGCGGTCTAATCCCGGTCGTAAGAAAAGGGTGCACGTGCGTCCGTAGCGGTGACGGCAGGGGCTTTCCGGTGTGATGAACACGTCGGACCGCCCGGATTTTCCCTCGTCTGCTCGTGGCTGAATGTGCGGGGTTGCTTCGCCGGCGAAGGGTATTCCAACCGAACCGGGTTTGTGCTTTTGTACGGGCTTGGCCATTGAACCACCCCGCCCTGCGGCCATTCGGGTTGATTGGGTGGGGGTGATTACCCCTTACCACCCCGCTCTTCCTCTACCCTACCAAGGGGTGGGTCAGGAGAGGCGTTTTGGGCGAACAGACAGGTATTCGGCGGGAAATTCTTGCAGATCAGGTAAGGGATACCTCAATTTATAGAAACAACAACATTCAAGGGGAAATTGCGTTGAGACTTTTGTGTGTGTGGTGTGGTGATCGACGACCGGTGCGGCGCACGCAGGACCCCACACCCGACGACCAACCCGTAGCGAGCTACGATACGCGAGTGCGCCGAGGACCTGGTAGCTTTGTGTGAGATGCAGGTGCGCGGTTGCGCT
>CAIVQI010000274.1 GCA_903908015.1 uncultured Bacteroidota bacterium | reverse complement strand
CGCGGCCACCACGAAGCCGCCCGTGTCGAGCGCGAGCGGAGGCGACTCCACCTCTTTTCCGCGAAGCCCGAGCGGCGCTTCGAACGATCCCAGACCAGCAAATGCGTGTAATATTCATCAAATTCATCCAAATCGAGCGACTTTCCTGTACCCTCCCCTACCGAACGAAAAGTAAACTCACGCATTCGGCCAATTTCTTGGAGGGTATTGGGAATTTCAGCGGCCCGAGCATGATACATGGTAAAATCACCATCTGCCTGAATGAATGCGGCTGTAGGAAGGACAGATAATTCAGCCTCGATGCGCTTGGGATCAACCGAGGGCGCCAAAGGGGCTTGCTGTTTTTGCCTTTGTTTGGCCGACCCCCTTTCCAGAATGTCTTTCAAAATCGCCAACTTCTTGGGCAGCAATCCATAATGTTCGCCACAAACGCGCGTGGCCAGCTGCATGAAGCCGACACATTTCTCTCGGTCTGCAAAAGACTTCAACACGCTGTTGGGGATCGGCGAACCCATAGCCAATTGGATTTTAGCACTTTTCGATTTTGATTCTCCCGAAGATGGTTGATTCGGTGGATCCACTTTACGGATCCTACCCATCCAAAGTAGGGATTGCGCTGGACGCAAACCGAAACGTATCGGGATCACCACCGCAGATGTTTTTCGGGCTAAGTCGGCTGCGTGGGGCGACCAATTTGTTTCATGAGCCCGTTTACCAATCAGGCGCATGTGGTTGTCGCCCCCAGGAAACATGGCCAAACAACCCCCTGCCAATAAGTGCTTGATGGCTACACGCATCGCTTGTCGATTCAATGCCCCGGATGTTGAACGGTCATGGGTGGATATCGGCAAAAGCGTATCACCAACCCCTTCTACGTGCAAGAGCAGCGATGAATATATGAGTCGGGTATCGGGTCTTCTCGACAAGGCCATCGCGGCCAAAACAATACTTTCAATTCCACCCATGGGGTGATTGGCCACCAACAAAAGTGGGGTGCCGGGGGCCGGCCAATCGATGGAAGGCGAGATCAATTCCCATTCGATCCCCAGCGTCTCCAGAATTTCTGCAAATACCCCCTGATCGGTTGTGCGTTCTGTTCGTGGGCCCAAAATAGCGCGCACTTTTTCCAGTGTATTCACCCCCTTGAGCCTACTTAGTCTCCCCAAATGGTCGTGGAGCCAACGCGGATACACGCCAGCTGACGACCAAAGTTCACGTACAGAAATCAAATCCGGTTTGGTCATCATCGTTATTTGAGCCGATCGATAAACTCAGTATTTATGAAGCGCTGAAGGGACAGCGTATACATCGAAATGACGCAAATCTGCGGATTGACGCATGAATCCCTCCAGGCCAGGGCTTCCCTTTCCCTTCAACACCAAGCAATGTTGGGAATTAGGGCTTGGAAACAAGCTTAAGCGATAATATCGTTGCATATACAACCATATAGCGTAGTGGCCGTGAAGTTCAGGCGCGATGGCTATGCCGCGGCAATCGCCCTTGGCTTCTGCGTTTTTGAGTGTGTTTACTACATATTGGATGTCGGATTGCAACGCAAAATCCCGAACAGGGACTTCTCTATACGTCCATGCATAACCCAGGCATCCCAAAACGCATACTATTACCGCTGCATTCAGCATGATGAATGGCTTCTGCTGGCTCAGGCTCCATGTATAAAATGGCAACTGCCGCAGAACAGGTAGCGCTGCACAAGTTAGGGTTAAAGTCCACCAAGGATATGATGGAATCAGGT
>CAIVQI010000273.1 GCA_903908015.1 uncultured Bacteroidota bacterium | reverse complement strand
CACTTGGGTAGTGGTGACTCTTACCCGAGTAGGCATCCCAATCGAAATCGTCTTGAAGGGGTGCAATGACTGGCGCAGATTTCTTGACTGACTTGGGTGCTTCAACCACTGTTTTGACCTCTTCCTGTATGGGTGCAGGCACATTCTGAATGGCTTCGGGCTCGTGGTGAGCAACTTCTGCCTCCTCAACTGCCTCTTCAACTGCCCCAGCTACCACCGGCGCGGCTTCTTCGGTTGTGGCTTCGGGCTCGTGATGAGCAACTTTTGCCTCTTCAACTGCCTCCGCTACCACTCGCGCAGCTTCTTCCGTTGCGGTTACTTCCGCTGCTGCTTCAGGCTCAGCCTGATCTCCAGGTTCAGTGGATTCCACAACGTCTGAAACAACTCCTTCCACGGCTATGGTGTCTGATTCAGGATTGTTTTCGGCAGAGTTGGACTCATGGCCGGATTCGACATGGTGACGGTGTTCGTCGGTGTTGTCGCTGATAGGGTTGATTTCGGGATTGTTTTCTGTCATTAATTTTATTCCTTCCTGCCTGGGTTTAAGGCGGGGCGAAGGTACGAAAAAATAATGAAAATAGAAAACAAAACAGGAGCGACGGCATTAATTTGATACCGGGACTGCCAAATCACCCGATTTACGGGCCACCAGTACGGCTACCATGGCGTCGCCACTCACATTAATTACCGTTCTGGCCATATCCAAGATGCGATCAACCGCCATGATGAGCGCAATACCCGCCGGATCGAGGCCGACCGATTCCAAAACCACCACCAACATGACCATACCGGCGCCCGGAACACCTGCAGAACCAATCGAGGCCAGGGTGGCTGTGAGCACGATGGTCAATTGATCGCCCCAATCGAGCGGAATACCAAAAGCTTGAGCAATGAAAACAGTTGCCACGGCTTGATAGAGGCTTGTGCCGTCCATATTAATGGTTGCGCCCAAAGGCAATACAAAACCTGCTACTTCACCCGACACCCCCAGATTTTGCTCGACACGTTCCAGGGTGACTGGCAGGGTGGCATTGCTCGAGCTCGTTGAAAAGGCCAATAATTGCGCGGGCGCCATCCCACGGAAAAAGGACATGGCGGGGTATCGAGCACCGAGCCATAGAAAAGTAGGATATACCATGAACAACACCACCGCAAGCCCCGTAACAACAGTTAATGAATAGGCGCCAAGTGCCTGGAGCAATTCCAAGGCTGCGTGGGGGTCGTCGCCCGCGAAGTCAGCCACCAGCGATGCCAATAAGGCAAAAACGCCCAATGGAGCGCCTTTCATGATCACCTCCACCAACTTGAGAATAATTTCATTGACCGAATCAAAGAAATCGCGCACCACCACGGTTTTTTGTCGCGGCAACAGAATAATCCCTATCCCAAAAAAGAGGGCAAAGAATACGACCTGCAGCATTTGGGTATTATCGGTGAGCGCAGCAAATATGTTGGAAGGCACGGTGTCTACCAATGGTTGAAGTGGGCTTTGCTCGGTCACTTGCCTTGCGGTTTCTGCCTTGCTTGCAGCCTGACCAGAAAACCGCTCTTTCAGTGCGTCGCGTCGCTCTGGAGTAATATACTGGCCGGGCTGCACCCAATTCACCACCAAAAGGCCAATGCTGATGGCCAGTACAGTGGTCGACAGATACAGCACGATGGTGCGCCCTCCGAGGCGCGACAATTTTCCAACATCAGACAAACCCGAGACCCCCACCACCAATGAGGCCAATACGAGTGGCGCGGCAATGAGCTTGAGTAAATTCACGAAAAGTATGCCCAATGGCTTCACATAATCGACCACCCATTGGTTCCATCCCAAAGCACTTGATCCAATCCCGAACAAAACCCCCAACACCAGGCCGACGAGTATTTGAACATGCATCGGAATGCCTCGTGACTTTTCTTTCTCAACGGTTGGTTTGCTGTGGGTTGTGGTCGGCATGTCTGGGGTATTGTTCATTGATTTTTTGGCCAAATATAATTACTATGTGATGTCTCCTCTGCTGCGGTGAACTGGCAATGATGAACCGATCGATGGATTGATATCACGATCTACATCTTGGCGGCACGCGCACGCAGGGCATGATCTGCTAGAACGATGGCGGTCATGGCTTCTACGATTGGTAGCGCGCGTGGAACCACACAGGGATCATGGCGACCCCCGATCTGAAGTGCCACAGGATTGCCTTGACGGTCCACCGTACTTTGCACCCTTGGTATGGACGAGACGGGTTTAAAAGCCACATCAAAAATGATGTCGGCCCCATTGCTGATCCCCCCTTGAATGCCCCCTGAATGGTTCGTAACAGATTTAATCATCCCATCAATCATGGAATAGGTGTCGTTATAAACCGATCCCTTGCCCCGTGCGGCCTCAAAGCCTGCACCGAAGGCAACACCCTTCACGGCATTGATCGACAGCATGGCCTTTCCGAGATCGGCCTCCAGCCGATCGAAAACGGGATCACCCCAACCCGCTGGCACTCCCCGGACGATACATCGAATGGTTCCCCCTAGCGAATCTCCTTCTTCTTTTACCCCAGCAATGTGATCGGCCATTCGTTTGGCTGTGGGTGGATGGGGACAGCCAACAATAGATTTCTCGGCCTGACTTAAATCCAGTTCATGGTACGGGATATCCAGGGTAATCTCACCGATACCCGTCACGAACGCATCAATGTGAACCGCTAAATCGAGCAGGAAAAGCTGGGCTATGGCTCCCGCGGCCACACGAGCGGCCGTTTCACGGGCTGAACTGCGACCGCCTCCCCGATGATCGCGCCTCCCGTAACGCGCCTCATAGGTAAAATCTGCATGAGAGGGGCGGTACACGTTGCTCAGATGCTGGTAATCGCCGGGTCTTTGGTTGGTATTTTTGATCAACAAAGAGATAGGGGTGCCGGTGCTTAGACCCTCGTAAACGCCCGATAGGATCTCACATTCGTCAGATTCCTGCCGTGGGCTGGCCAGATCGCTTTGTCCTGGTCGCCTTCTGGCCAATTGCCGGGCGATGAAGGAGGGGTTGATGGGTAGGCCGGCCGGACACCCATCAATGACGGCTCCGATGGCTGGGCCATGTGATTCTCCCCAGGTAGTTACCCTAAACAAACTTCCTATCGAATTACCGGACATGGGGGCCGTACCTTGGTGCTGAGTCGACTCAAAACTACAAATATAAGGTTTAGGGCCGCCAGCGCATCCCCAATCGTTCCAACTCTCGCCAGTAGCCCGGATATGACTTGCCTACCACCTCGGGGCGATCTGGGTGCACCCCATAACCTTGAGACGCCAGTAGACTAAACGCCATGGCCATGCGGTGATCTCCCTGGGTGTTACAATGAAATACCTGGCCCCTGATCGTGGCTGGAGGGATTCCTCGGGTCAACCAATAGGCTCCCGGCTCCCGTTCTTCGATCCATGCACCAGCAGAACGCAAGCCTTGTAAAAGTCCACCTAAACGATCACTTTCTTTCACACGAAGGGTTTCGAGGCCTGTGAACCGCGCAACTTTGTTTTTTAATGCACATAAGACCATGGCCGTGGGCATGAGATCGGGCGTATCGAAACCACTGAAATCAAGGGCAAAATGGGAAGCAGCGTGTCCAGAATAATGAACGGATGGGCAATGATGCAGCAGGAGACCACCGTCCACCTCAATCGTTTGAACGCCGAGTTCGGCGAAAGCACCGACACAGACAGCATCGGCCTGCAGACTCATTGGTTTTAGTCGCGGCACAAACAAGGCTGTTTGGGGCATGAGGGCGGCCCATGCCAGCCAATAGGCCGCCGACGACCAGTCAGGTTCGACCTCAACCCTTGCCGGGGGATGATAGCGAGACGGGATGATGGATATGTCCCTTTCTCCAAAAACCGCAACATGAATCCCCCATAAACGCATCAATTCTATGGTTAGGTGGAGATAAGGACGGGAAGCGGTGTGGGCAGATAACCTCAACCGCAGTCCCCCTTGCAAATAGGGCGCCACAAGCAACAAAGCCGATACAAACTGTGAACTCATGCTGGCATCGATTGGTAAAACTTCGATTCCTAGGGGCATCTGCAGCGTAGAGCCTCCCTCAATCTTTAATGGAAGACAGCCCTCCCGCTCCAGATATTGAATTTGGGCACCCAAAAGGCGAAGCGCATCTACAAGCGGGCCAATTGGACGCTCATGGGCCCGTTCGGCGCCTGTCATCCGGTGTGTGCCAGGGGTGATGCACAACAAAGGAAGCACAAACCTCATAACAGTACCCGCATCACCAACCTTTACCTCTCCATCTGAACTGGCTTCTTTTAGGGCATTCAAAACCGACTGCATGCGGACTGTATCAGCAGCAGTCGACAAACCGTGGATGCTGGTCAGCGCATCACCTGCCAGATAATTCATGATCAAGATGCGGTTGCTGATGCTCTTTG
>CAIVQI010000272.1 GCA_903908015.1 uncultured Bacteroidota bacterium | reverse complement strand
GGGGATGGTAGAAGTGGACTTGCCAAATAAAATGGGTAAGGTAGGGTATGGGCGTGGATGGCGCCTCGGTTGAGCAGGCTTTCAAGGGAATACTCGGTCGGGTCCCAGCTACCCATAAGGGCTTGGGCCACCTCTGAAACCGGCCGATTCATGCAATTTGAAAGCGCCCTGGTGGTCATACTCTGCCCAACGCCCAGTCGAAAACCTCCTGTGATGAGTTTGTTGAACAAAAAGCAAGATGGGCCGTCGAGTTGCCTCCAATGCTGCAGGATGTATTCCTTCCGCTCAGATTCATCCCGTTTTTTTAACCGAAGCAGGTCCTGCATCATGGTCGATAAATCCTGAATGGTGGCGGAAGATTCGGAAGGTGCATTCCTGTAGGGCTCCAAGAGGAGGGAAAGGGTTTCGGCCAAATCGCCCACATGCTGATACGATTCCTCGACCAACCAGTCAGGCAGATCGGTGCATTCAGCCACCCACGCCCTTAAGGTACGTCCCCCGACCAATCGAACGGAAGTCCTTCCAGAGAGTACGGCCAGTCCCCACACGGCATCGCCATCGGGTGCATCGCGAAAAAAAACTTCTAAGGCGAATTGTTTTTCGAGCAGCGAGTTGGTTTGGTTGAGGCGATGGTAAAGTTCAGTGAATGCTTTCATTTGTTTCAGCGGTGGACGGAGGCTGCGGAGCCGCATCCCCAAAAAATCGGGTGTGTATTTCCTTGCTGTTGAAGCCTTGATCCGACAAGTAGCGAGAGAATTCTGCGGTAAAACCGTGTGTACAATAAATGTGTTCTGCCCCTGTGCCTTCGATGGCGCTCAGTAACCCGGGCCAGTCGGCATGGTCGCTCAAGGCGAACCCATGATCGAGCTTTTGTCGGCGGCGCAATCCCCGAACGAGTGTCCATCCCGACACACTTGCTTCTTTGCAGGGTAATAGACGCCGCAGCAGCTTGTCGCTCGAAGCGCCAGGTGGTGCCAAAAACAAGGCCGGTGAATCGACTTTTGGCCTCCATTCGCTGATTAGTGGAAGTTCAGGGAGTTGGAATCCCACTGAATTTAGGGCTCGGTTCATTTCAGCGATGCTGGGGTGGATGTAAATGGGGCCGACTTCTTTAAGTAGTTGAATGAGCCGTTGGGCCTTCCCCAATGAATAAGCATATAAAAGCGTTGAATAACCCTGATTAACTTGATGGATGTGCCACTCTGCGATGGCCTGTGCCATCACTGCTTGTGGCTTCCAACGGTAGATGGGAAGGCCGAAGGTGCATTCAGTGATGAAATGACTGCATCGAATGGGTTCGAAGGCCATGGAGAGGTCGTCGTATTCTGTTTTGTAATCGCCTGATACCACCCAGGTTTGGTTCTTGCCCGAAACACGGATTTGAGCAGATCCTGGGATGTGGCCTGCTGGATGCCAACTAAACCGAATGCCATTGATTTCAATGGTATCTTCATATTCTATATCCTGAAGGGAGATGTTTTTTCCCAGTCTTTGCTGCAAAACAGCCCTATTATGGGCATGCGCAATATAGTGCTTGTGACCAAAGCGAGCGTGGTCGGCATGGGCATGTGTTAGTAAGGCGCGGTCTACTTTTCCCCATGGATCGATATGTACTCCCGCCAGGGGGCATTCAATGCCATTGGGCCCAAATTGAAGTAAATCCACTTCCAAAGATAGCAGGTCAATTGCACTTGTTTTTCCCTCTCTAATTTAGTATTTTTGCGGCCTAAAAGAAGGAGATTTGTCTATCCTTTTTTGAATTGTATTTGCCACTATTCTCAAATGACTATGCAGCACACAGGTAAAATTTCCCAGATCATTGGTCCCGTGATCGACGTGAGTTTCGAAACGGGGGCCAAACTACCGAAGATTTATCACGCTTTGTATGTGGAGCGGCCCGACGGACAAAAAGTCGTGTTGGAGTGTCAGCAGCATTTGGGTGAAGACAGTGTTCGAACCATCGCCATGGACTCCACAGAAGGTTTGGTGCGGGGTATGTCCGTGATCGATACAGGTGAGGCCATACAAATGCCTTTGGGTAGTCAAGTCAAAGGCCGCCTATTTAATGTGGTCGGGGATGCCATCGACGGTCTCCGGCCTGTGAAGCGGGATCAAGGACTTCCGATCCACCGTCCTGCTCCTAGATTTGAGG
>CAIVQI010000271.1 GCA_903908015.1 uncultured Bacteroidota bacterium | reverse complement strand
GTAATCGAATTCAATGCCCTGGCCGATGCGGTTGGGGCCAGATCCGAGCACGATGACTTTCGGCCGCTCCGATCGAATTGACTCATTTTCTTGTTCGTAGGTGCTGTAGAAATAGGGTGTTTTGGCCTCAAACTCGGCAGCGCAGGTGTCTACCATCTTCCAAACCCGGCGAAGGCCCAATGAAAGGCGTTTGGCCCGAACTTGGTCTTCCGTGATGGGATCGCCCAATTGTTTGGCAATTTGCAGGTCGGAAAACCCGTTTCTCTTGGTTTCTTCCCACAATTCATAGGGGATGGTATCCAGGGTATACGACCGAATGGATTTGGCCAGATCCACCAAATGCTGGATCTCCCGGAGGAACCAGGGGTCGATGGCGGAGGCTTTTTCGACAGATTTAATGGGCACACCCAGAGCGAGGGCGTCGTAGATGTGAAACACGCGGTTCCAGCTTGGGTTCTCCAGGCTGTGCATGATGGGTTCGGGCTTGCGCTCTTCTTTTCCGTCTGCTCCCAATCCGGCCCTGCCAATTTCAAGGCTTTGACAGGCTTTTTGTAGCGCTTCGTTGAAGCTTCGCCCGATGCCCATAACCTCGCCCACCGATTTCATTTGAAATCCTAAACGCATATCGGAGCCCGGAAATTTATCAAAATTCCATTTGGGAATCTTGACGATCACATAGTCGAGCGTGGGCTCAAAAAATGCTGCGCTGCTCATGGTGATTTGGTTGGGCAGCTCGTCAAGACGGTAGCCGATGGCCAGTTTCGCCGCGATTTTGGCGATGGGGTATCCGGTGGCTTTGGAGGCGAGGGCGGATGAGCGTGAGACGCGCGGGTTAATTTCGATGGCGATGAGTTCCTCGGTTTCGGGATTCATGGCGAATTGCACGTTACATCCCCCCGAGAAATTGCCAATAGCCCGCATCATGCGTATGGCTTGGTTGCGCATTTCCTGGAATGCGGTGTCGCTGAGGGTCATGGCGGGCGCCACGGTGATGCTATCGCCCGTGTGTATGCCCATGGGGTCGAAGTTTTCGATGGTGCAAATGATGCAAACATTGTCGGCCGCATCGCGCAGCAGTTCGAGCTCGTATTCTTTCCATCCCAAAACAGCCTGATCGATCAGCACTTCATGGGTTGGCGACGCATCGAGTCCACGTATGAGTGCCGCTTCGAAGTCTTCTTTTTTTCTGATGACACCGCCGCCGGTGCCCCCCAAGGTATATGATGGACGGATGACCAAGGGAAAACCGATTTCTTCGGCGGCTTCTTTGCCCTCAAGGAACGAATTCGCTATCCGCGAGGGGGCCACGGCAACCCCAATCTCAAGCATTTTTTTGCGGAATTCTTCCCTGTTTTCTGTGGTTTCGATGGCCTGTATGTCCACACCAATCATGCGAACATTGTATTGGTCCCAGATCCCCAATTCATCGGCTTCCTTGCATAAATTCAGTGCTGTTTGACCACCCATGGTGGGCAAAACGGCATCAATGGGGCGCAGGCTGAGGATGTGTTCGATCGATTCGATGGTGAGCGGCATCAGGTAAACGTGGTCGGCCGTTACCCGGTCGGTCATGATGGTGGCCGGGTTGGAGTTGATGAGGGATACTTCTATACCCTCTTCCCTGAGTGAGCGGGCAGCTTGTGAACCTGAGTAGTCAAATTCGCAGGCTTGACCGATGATGATGGGTCCGCTGCCGATGATCAGTACGGAGCGAATGCTGGGATCTTTAGGCATAGCTTACATATGCTGAAGGCGATTCTTTTTTCTTCAGCGCCGCGAATTTACAACGCGAATTTACAAAAGGAAGCTGTAAATCCTGTTCAGCCCCGTTCAATCTTGTTCTGGTGCCAGGCCCCACTTTTCGGGAGAGCGCCAAAGAGAAGAGAGAATCAACTCGCGCATGAAAATATACTCTTTTGGGAGCTTATCATACATTTTGCTGAACAGTTCATCATGGTTCACCACCTCGTTTTTCCAGGTTTCGCGGTCCACATGCATGATGGCTTCAAATTGTTCGCGACTAAAATCAAGGCCGTCCCAGTTGATGTCGTCGTAGGTGGGCATCCAGCCGATGGGACTTTCCACAGCGCCGGTGCGGCCCCGTACTCTGCCAATAATCCAATCCAGCACCCGCATATTGTTGCCATAACCGGGCCATAAGAACTTGCCGGAGGGGTCCTTGCGGAACCAATTGGTGATGAAGATGCGGGGTGGGTTGCGGAGTTTGCGACCAAATTGCAACCAGTGATTGAAGTAATCGGCCATGTGATAACCACAGAAAGGCAGCATGGCGAATGGGTCGCGGCGAACCTTGCCCACCTCACCAAAGGCGGCAGCGGTCATCTCCGAGCCGATGGTCGAGGCAGCGTAAACACCGAAATTCCAGTTGGCCGACTGATACACCAGAGGTACGGTCGTGGAACGGCGTCCACCGAAAATAAAGGCACTGATGGGCACCCCTTGTGGGTCCTCCCAAGCCGAATCGAGGCTGGGGCATTGCGCTGCGGGGGCTGTGAATCGGGCGTTGGGATGGGCAACAGGCTGGCCCGAAGCAGGGTCATGTACCTGGCCTTTCCAGTTGATGGTGCCGGTGGGGCAATCATGATCCATGCCTTCCCACCAAACATCACCGTCGGGGGTGACCCCAACATTGGTGAATATGCAATTGGCTTGGATGGTGGCCATGGCATTGGGGTTTGTTTTGTAATTGGTACCCGGGGCCACACCGAAGTAACCCGCCTCGGGGTTGATGGCATAAAGCCGACCATCTTTTCCCACTTTTATCCATGCAATGTCGTCGCCCACGGTGGTTATTTCCCATCCCTTCATTTCTGCAGGGGGAATAAGCATCGCGAAATTTGTTTTGCCGCAGGCACTGGGGAAAGCCGCCGCCACATAGGTTTTGTCGCCTGCCGGACTTTTTGCACCCAGGATGAGCATGTGTTCGGCCAGCCAATCTTCGTCACGCGCCATAACACCTGCGATGCGCAAGGCAAAGCACTTTTTCCCCAGCAGGGCGTTTCCGCCATAACCAGAGCCATAGCTTACGATGCTGCGTTCTTCGGGGTAATGAACAATGTACTTCACTGCGGGGTTGCAGGGCCACGCCACGTCGGCCTGGCCATCCGCCAACGGAGCCCCTACGGTATGAAATGCCTTGACAAAGGGCTTGTTGCTTTCCAGTTGATCCAGCGCGGCACGGCCCATGCGCGTCATGATCCGCATATTGGTGACCACATACTCGGAATCTGTTATTTCTACCCCGATTTGCGAGATGTCGGACCC
>CAIVQI010000270.1 GCA_903908015.1 uncultured Bacteroidota bacterium | reverse complement strand
TCTCCTTGAACCACCCATAACCATGAAAGCCGTTGTTTCCACCATAACTCGATTCACGGCTTTCGCCCATACCATTCCACAAATACCTCTGATTGAGGCACTCACATGGCAAATTAGCCACTTTGCCCGGCATTTCTATGTTGTGAAAACGCATCACAATGATCAATGGAATTTGATTGATGAAAAATTAGGATTCAATAATACAAAAGAATGTCACATAAACAATAACAAAACCGAAAAAATTTCCCCTCCAACAATCCCCACAAATGGAAAGAAGGCGGGAGCAACATTGTTGCTACCCAAGTTGTAAAAACATCGCGTGCGAGACGCGTGCCAGACGTGTGCGAGACCAAAACCCCGGCAATCAGCGCAAAAGCTCCTCTAACAAGGCCCGGTGTCGCATTATGGCTTCTTTAAAGCGTTGATAGGCACGATTGGAAGGCGAAGGAAAGACCCAGTCGCGAGGCGAGTTGGCTCGCTGACTGTCGGCCACAGGAATCAACTGGTATCCTTTTTTGAGTAAGGGTGAAACGATAAACTGATTGGAGCGGATGGAAGTCACCATGATCCGTTTGGGCTTCAATTCAGCCACATCTTGCAAGATATTCTCGATGGGTAAGGGCGGCATGCGCGGGTGCCACGCCTCATGGGGAGGATAGGTATCGATGATAAAAACACCATGATCCAGGAGATTCCTCAGCAAGTCCTTTTCGCTGGCAGCTCTGATATTAAGACACCTACAAATATTGTGAAGCATGTTGTTTGCTCCGACGGGCTCGAATTCATGAAGCATGAGCCGACACCAGGCTTTTGACATATTGGGTATATTTTCAGCAATGATCAGAAGATTGATGTGTTTTGGAGGCACCATACCCCGCGGATAGCTTCTTACACTGTTCTAACTCCTGACTATGTGATGCCTCGTGTCCGTCCATTGAACCATTGGAAAGTCGAAGGCCTTTTTGATCAGCTCGGCAGTTGGAAAGGAGGGGCGAGAACCATGGCCTTTGATGGGATCATCCGTCCAGCCCGACAAAACGGCTTTTTGGGTGAATTCGGATTGCTCTTTTCTTCTAAAGGTATCGGGATGCATTCCCCTTGGACCATTCATCAGGTGTATCGGCCTGAACCGAGGATTCTTCAACAGCAGATCGGTGGTTTGTTCGGATGCTATGAGACATAAATCCCACCGCTCATGCATGAGATGGGCCAGTTTCTCGAGCCGGGATGATACACTCAAGGGATTCTCGTTGTTGTCCCAGTAATGGGCCACCACCTCTGGTTTTATCAATGCCTGTCGATCCGTATGTTGATAAATGGGCAGTGGAAAAAGCTCCAAGAGCAGAACGCCCTGTTTGGCCAAATGCAAGAGCGCAGCAGTTTTTTGTGCCCGGTCTTTGGGGTTCACCGGGTAGTCAAATGCCCCCAGAGGGGCATTAAGCCAATGGGTTCGATCGTGGTGGTCGGGATGATAAATGTAGCTGGAGCGCTCGGTACTGGGGGGCGCTTCCGAAACCAATACATATCGTATTGGCGCGGTAGGCCTGCCCGTTTCAAGCCAGCTTTCGAAAGGGTGGTCTTGATTGGGGTCGGCCAGCCAGCGCGTGGCGCGGGTGTTTTTGCCGCGAAACAAATCGAAGTAATCCTCCCGATACTGATCGAAATGGGCGTGCAGCTTAAGCCAATCGGTTGGATCACCCGGTTGGGTAATGCGGGCTTGTATGGCCAGGGCGGCTTGTATTCTTTGCACATGCTGGTGATTCAGCCCAGCTTTTGACTGAACTGCGGGCATCGCGGCATACAGTGCCAGTTTTTTGCGCGCCGAGGCCGACAGTACAATTTTCGGGAATTGCCCTTGTTGTAGGGCCTGCATGGCAGTTTCCGCCTCCGAAAGCGACCATGTAACCGCTTTCAAGCCAGATTCAAAGGAAATTAGGTGTACTTGACCTTGGGCATCGGCTTGCTGGGGTTTGCATTGGAATTCGAAGCCTTTGACGCGGGTTAAAAAATGGTCGTGCAGACTGATTTTGTATGGGGCAAAGAGCGCCCATGGCCCATTAGGGTCGGATGATGACTCCTGAGGATGCAACCAAACCTGGCCCGCTTGGATAGCGGCATACAATTGAATCCACAGTTCTTGCTGCGCTTTCCAATGCCGATGGAATTCGGCATCCCATTCGACGCTTTCTTCTAGAGACGCGTCCAACGATTGCACCAATGCCTCGGCCAGCTCCTGGGCCAATGGGATCCCGTTCATTGACTTCAATAGAGAAAGCAACAGTCCCGCTTGAACAGAATCGACCTCCAGTTGAAGGTCGACTATCGAAGCACTCGATTGCAGGATGCTGTATCGCCTTCGCGCATAGATTAGCCTCGTCCCCGCCTCAGGATTCTGTATGAGTTCGTTGAGATCGATTCGAAATTGACGTTCCCTGATGACATCCTCCTCACTTAGTCCGAACGCCTGAATCAGGTGCTGGGAAAAAGCCCCATATAACTGGTCAAAGCGCTGAGGGCCATGCTGTCCAATGTAGTCGTATATCCAATGCGACAGCACATCTTTGCGGTTTTTAGAATTCATTATTATCGTTATTTTGCATTTTAAAGCTCTTTTTTACTTTTTAAGACTTTTTTAATATTTTTTCTTTACTAAATGTACTTTACTCGAATTTTTCATTGTACCTTTGCATCCTGCGATTTAAGAAGCAATGATAGGAAAAATAATGCAAATTCTGTTAACGTAATGACCTCTGCCCATAACTAAATCATTATATGATGAAACTTTCACGTTCTAAAGTTGAACTTTTCTGCGAATGTCCTCGCTGCTTTTACCTTGAGGCGAAGTTGGGCATCAAACGACCGCCCGGATTTCCCTTCACGCTCAATGCCGGGATAGACAGGCTTTTAAAAACCGAATTCGATGGGTACAGGGCTACCCAGATGCAGCATCCATTGCAAACCGTGGCGGGGCCAGACGTGGTTCCCCTCAATGACACACGGATGAACCAATGGCGCACCAACACCAAGGGTGTGGCTTTCTTCCACC
>CAIVQI010000269.1 GCA_903908015.1 uncultured Bacteroidota bacterium | reverse complement strand
TAAATTTCCCGGGGTGAACAAAGAACTGGGGCCGGAAATGAAATCCACTGGCGAGGCCATCCGATTCATTAAAGACTTGCGCGATCCCTATTTCCGCGATCTCTACAAGCGTAAATCCATGTATTTAAGCCGATAAACTGCAAGTCCTGATGAAAACTCCGAAAACAAAAGTACTTGTAGCGGAAGATGACGCCAACCTGGCGAACAGTCTGAAAGAGGGACTGGAACTCATGGGCTATCAAGTATCTCTGGCAAAAACAGGCACGCGGGCTTTGAGTATGGCCGTTAATGGTCAATATCCCCTCATGATACTCGACCTCAACTTGCCAGAAATGAATGGCATGGATGTTTGCAGGGCCATCCGAACATCCAAACCCAACATACCCATTCTCATGTTGACCGCCTTAGGGGGTGTAGACCATAAAGTTGACGGCTTTGCGGCTGGGGCAGATGACTATATGGTGAAACCACCAGACCTGCGCGAACTCGACGCCCGACTCCGGGCATTGTTGCGCCGATCTGAACCACTCGATACAAGCACCGAAGCACTCAAACTCGCCAACCTTACACTAGACCTCAGCAAAAAAGTGGCCTACCGCGACGAAACCGAAATTGCCCTAACGGCCAAGGAGTTCAACCTGCTGGAATACCTCATGCGCAATCAGGGTAAAGTCATCAGCCGGCAACAAATAGCCGCGGCCGTATGGGACATCCACTTCGATACCCACACCACTGTTGTGGATGTCTATGTGAACTTCCTCAGAAAAAAGATCGACAAGGATTTTCATCCACGGCTCATTCATACCCAAATCGGGATGGGCTACCGATTCGACCATTGACCCCGTCATGCGCATTCGCAGCAGGCTTACCCTTCGTATGGTGGCACTTACCGCTGGGTTGCTTGCCTTATCGTTCACCGCAGTCTATTGGTTCGAAGCAGAAGGTCGTCGCAAACAATTCACGCAACTCTTGCTCAACAACGCCCGCAACCGCACCATCATCCATTTCGAATTTGAGGGGGCCAATGCAGGAACAAATCCCTTCCAGGAATACCGCGCCGACGTTCTCCCCAACGCTGAACTCTATTTGTTCACCTTTGAAAACGAGCTGATATATCCCAACAACAGCACCCCATGGAGGCCCGCCATCGAGGATGTAGAAGCCGTTCGGAAAAACAGCAAAGCCCACTTCAGCCTCAGCGATGGCCGTGAGATGGCAGGCATACACCTGGTCGACGAATACAACGGACTCGTGGCGATCAGCGTAGCGCGTGACGAAGAAGGCCTGTCCCGACTAAAAACCCTTCAAAACACCCTGCTCTGGGTACTGTTGCTGAGCCTGCCGCTGCTGTGGACCCTGGCCTATTGGTATTCAGGGCGGGCCCTTCATCCCATCCGAAACATCATCCTTTCCGCAAAAACGATCAGCAGCACAGACCCAACCGCTCGATTAACCCCCACAGGCAGTCGCGACGAACTCGAAGAGCTGGTGACCGCCTTCAATGATCTGCTCCGACGCATAGAATCCGCTTTCCAGGCACAAAAAAACCTTATCTCCAACGCCTCGCACGAACTTCGAACGCCACTTGCGGCGATGCAGATGGGCCTGGACGTACTGCTGATGAAGGAAACCGACGGCGATACCCTGCGACGCGAAATCCACCGGTTTAAATCTCAGGTGCAGGCGTTAACCACCACAACCAATCACCTGCTCATGTTGGCCGATATGGAAACACGCATGCGGGAAGGTCGCTTACCCCAAACGCCCATAAACCTGGCAGACATCCTGTTCAAAGCCCTTGAACCACTCCAAAACCACCCCGAATTCCACCATCTGAATTGGCGGATCAACGAAACGCTCGAGAACGAAGAGGCGCTCAACACCAAAGGCGACGAACCGCTCCTGATCATCGCCCTGCGAAACCTGATAGAAAATGCCCTCAAATACGGCCAATCAAGTGCTGTGGGGGTATATCTCACCCGCACATCGCAACAATTGATGGTTGAAGTGAAAGACAATGGCCCAGGAATCCCAAAGGAAGAGCAAGAAAAAATCTTTGAACCATTCCACCGTGGCACCCATACGCTAAGGGATGGAGCCCATCAGGAAGGCACAGATAGAATACCCGGACACGGACTCGGACTGCCGCTGTCGGCCCGCATTGCCCTGTTGCACCAAGGCAAAATAACCCTTGAATCTTCACCCGGACAAGGCAGCATTTTTCGCCTCATCCTCCCTGTTACCCTCTTCACTTGATATTTGGTTATTTTTGGGCCGTGGGAATCCTGAAATTTCTGTTCATCACTTTTTTCGTGCTATGGCTGCTCGGTATTTTGGGGCGGCTTCTTTTGCCTTTTGCCCTGCGATACCTCGTAAAACGCCTCACCAATATGTCGGGTATGGTCCCCCCACAGCACCGTCAGAAGCATCCTGAAGGCAGTGTGCACATCAAAGGCAATCCCCCTACAGAAACCCGCTATCGCCCCGATGATGGGGAATACGTCGACTACGAAGAAATCAAATAAATCACCATGAACCCTACGTTTAAATCTATCGGAACACACCTGCTCGTCATGCTCGCCTTCGTGGGCCTTGCATTTCTATACGCCTCACCCCTGCTGGAGGGCAAAACCCTGCGCATGGAAGACATGACCCAGGTAGAAGGGATGTCGCGCGAACTTAAAGCCTACAAACAACAGGACGGCGTGCTGCCCAAATGGACTGGAATATTGTTCGGCGGAATGCCGGCTTATCAAATTCAGATGGAATTCCCTGGCATGTGGATCACAAAAGCCCATGCCCTCACCACCTCCTGGCTTCCAAGACCGGCCGAATGCCTGTTTCTTTTGATGGCGGGCTTCTACCTCATGCTCCTGATGATGGGCGTGGGGATGTGGACCGCCATACTCGGGGCCCTGGCCTATGCCTTGTCGAGCTACAACCTCATCATCATCGATGCTGGACACATCACGAAGGCCTGGGCCATTGCCTATATGCCCCTGGTGGTCGGTAGTTTGGTGGTGCTTTTTAGGGGACAATTTCTGGCGGGCAGCGCGCTGTTGGCATTTTCCATGGCCATGCAACTGGCCAGCTATCACTACCAAATCACATACTATATGGGAATGCTGGTGATCATTTTTGGCATCGTACAAGCCGTAGAAGCCATAAAAAGCAAGCAACTCCCCCGGTTTGCCACAGCATCCGTGCTCGCCCTGGCCTCTGTTGGCCTGGCCGTCGGCGCCAATTACAGTCAGTTTACCATCACCAGTGAGTACAGCAAAGAATCCATGCGGGGTGGGTCGGAACTCAAACGACAGGCCGGTGAAGACTCCGGAGGCGACGGACTCGACAAAGAATATGCGCTAAGGTGGAGCTATGGCGTTGGCGAAACCTTCACCCTGCTGATCCCCAACTTCTACGGTGGCGCTTCCCAAAGTCCGCTTGGCAAGGGCAGCCAGACCTATGAGGTGTTGGAACAAGCGGGGGTGGACCGTCGGGCGGCAACCAACTTTATCGAAAATGCACCAACCTACTTCGGCGATCAACCTGGCGTGGGTGGCCCCACCTATTTCGGGGCCCTGATGGTCTTTTTGTT
>CAIVQI010000268.1 GCA_903908015.1 uncultured Bacteroidota bacterium | reverse complement strand
CTCAGCTCGGCGGTTTCTTTGTAGGCTGGATCAAGGGCTTTCACTTTCTCAAAATGCCCGTAGGCTTTGCGGTAATGGCCAGCATCGAATGCCGTGCGTCCGTCTTGGTACTCGGGTATAATGCGTGCCAATCGAGACAAGGCTGCGACGTCTTTATAATCAGCCTTCCAACTTTTGATTTCCGCAAAAACCTGTTCGGCTTCCCGGAATTGTCGGCTTTCATTCAACCGGGTGGCTTCTTTGTACTGCTGGGCGAGGTAACGCTCCAGATCCTGCTCGTAGTCGGCCCGCAACATACCGGGTACTTCCAGGCGTATGCCGAGTGCTGATGCATCCGTTGCCAGGGTTTCCATACTTCGGTAGGTTCGAATCGACTCCTTAAAGTTTCCATCTTGGTGCTGCCTAAAGAACCGATCGGCCGACAATTGTATGGATTGTTGACCACTATGCTGTAGTCCAATTCTTGCCTTAATGTAGGTTCTGTCGCGCCCCAAGGCCAAAAAGTATTGTTGAACGGCCTCCTCATGCATGCCCGCTGCAGACAATTTATCGCCCTTACTTGTGAAATTATGACTGGCAGAGCAGGATGTTAATAAAAGCAGGGCAAAGGCCCAAACGTTTCGAAATATTTTGAAGGAACTATTCACTGGACGGGAAAATAGGTGCGATTGTATGCGCATAACCGTTCATAAATGACCACAAAAATAGCCAGAAGGCGTGAATTGCCCGCCCTCAAGGTATCTATTCTTTTCAATGATCATGCCATTGGGCTGTCGATTGCGTGTGTACCTTTGTTGCGTGCTGAAGCAGACCAACAAGCGGCTTTTTTGGGGTGGGCTTACCGGGGATCTTCTCTCTTTGGGCACAGTGCAGGCCCTTGGCGCGCTACTTCCCCTGGCCACTGTCCCATATTTGTTGCGGGTGGTGGGATTAGAGGCATTTGGCTGGTACAACCTGAGTTTAGCCGTGATGAATTTTGGAGTGGCTTGGGTCGATTTTGGGTTTACGCTAACTGGTAGTCGCGACAAATCGGCCATTGATGCGAACCCAACAGCCGCCGATCAATCGGCCATACAGCAACAGCATGCGTCGCATCACTTGTTTTCGCGCTATTTCTTTACCCAGCTTTTGCTGTTGTGCATTGGGTTGCCCATCGTGTTTTTGTTGGTGATGAGCATTCCTACCTGGCGCGCACATGCTTTATATTTTCTCTTTTCTGCCCTACTCCTGCCCGCCCAAATCCTTATGCCCGCTTGGTGGTTACAGGGGTCACGACAATTTGCGCTCCTTGCGCGCTGGCAAGTCCTCGGTCGCTTGCTTTTCGCCGCGGGTGTCTTCGCTTTGATCGACAACCGGGATGACCAATGGCTCCTGCCCCTTTTAAACGGCGGAAGTACGCTTCTCGTGGCCATCGCCGCATTGACTCATGTGATGTACATCCATAAAATATCTGTTCGGTGGCCTGGATTGGCATCTTGCAGTGCCTTATTACGCGTCAATCGACCTGTTTTTGTGGGGGGGCTCAGCAGTGCCTTTTATGCCCACAGCACATTAATCATCTTGGAACTGTTTGCCGGTGTTCGGTGGGTAGGCCTCATTTCCACCTTGGAAAAAATCATGTTGGTTTTTAGGATGGCCGCCAACAGCCTTCAGCAGGTACTGATCCCCCGACTTAGCGCACATGTTTCTGTAGCGACCATACATGCGGTGACCTACATCCGCCAACTGGTTCTGCCTGTGGCCATTCTAGGCATTTCAGGAAGTGTTTTGTTATGGGCCTTAGGTCCCCAATTACTCAGCTTAGTTGCTGGTCAACCTCAACCCGAAGCCGAGGCCCTGCTGCGCTGGCTGAGCCTGCTTCCCCCCTTATTGGCCCTAGGGGTATTGCCCTCCAGTTTACTTTTGGCAACCAAAAACAACTTTTTGTTCGGCCGAAATTTAACGTTGGCGGCAACTGCTGCCGTGGGTATTCATCTGTTATTGGTGCCCTACTGCGGGGCTTGGGCAACCATTTCCTCTTTACTCACGGCAGAGTTGTTGTTAACGTGGCGGAATTTGGTCTCCATGAAACAAGTACTGATGAAATATAACAAACGCGATGAACATGAACGCTGATGAAGTCCTGGTTGTGGTGGTTCTGTATGGAGACCAGTCCGGGCCGTGTTTGTCGCTCAAGTCTTTAATGGCCCACCCTGAGGCTCATCGGATGGCCTGGGTCATTTGGGACAACCTTCCCTTGGCCCATATGAAAACTCAGCTGCAGAACTGGTTTGCCAATGAGGCATCCGGCTGCATCGATCGTTGGCATTATGAAGCGCATGCTGATAATCCGGGGCTCAGTCGGGCCTATCTTTCAGCCGCGACAAAAGCCCAAGAATGGGGGTGCACCTGGATGCTGCTGGCCGATCAGGACACCCATTTTCCGTCGGATTGGTGGGATGGCTATTCGCATGCGATTGAAGTGGGTAAATTCGGGCTCGCTGTACCTCAACTGTTCAGTTCCGGCTTGTGCATCTCGCCTGCTGTTCACCGTTTGGGGATCAGTCGCCCCAATCCCCGACCTATGGTTGGCGAAATCAACTTGTACCGATTGATGCCCGTTAATTCGGGCATGCTGATCAGAGTATCGGACTACCAACAATGCGGTGGGCATATCCCGGAGGTTCGACTCGATTTCAGCGACACAGCCTTTATATATCGCATGCGCTCTTATGGCGTTCGGGCTACCGTGGTTCCTGTGGTATGTGGGCATGGCCTATCGGGACTCGAACCTGGTTCGTATGAAGTGCGCTTAAAACGCTACAGGCAGTTTTGTTGCGATGCCCGTGCATGGTCTAAATCCGAAGGCCCCGCAATGCTCCTCACCCTGATTGTATTCGCCCGCGCCCTACGGCTATCTGTGAGATACATGCGCTTCGGATTTATGCGCGTACTTTTGCAGCACTTTTTTCTGGGTAGACCCATATGAACAGCAACAAGACCGAGGCCGGTTCCCGAATACACCCCTTTCTGGTCGTGTTGTTTGGCCTGAGTATCACTGAACTCATTCTCGGTGGAGGAGGCCGGTGGTACGACTGGGGGTTCCTCACACCCCGTATGCTGTTGTTTGCTGCTTGTCAACTCACTTGGCTCGTGGGTTGGGCCAGAGGGGCTTATCAACCTGGAACGCGCGTACTTGGTCTTACGCTGATTCCTTTGATGGGGATGTCTGTAGCGGCTGTCGTAGGCCTACAAAATGGTGCGGCAAGTTCCGCCGTGTTTACTGACCTAAAACCCTTGTTGTTCATCCTCAACCTTCCCTTTTATGCGATGATTTTACGAAATCAAGCTGGCAGAACATGGGCAGGGCATTTATTTCGATGGCTGGGATTGGCAATGGCCGTCACATACCTTATCTTCTGGTCGGTCTGGCAATCTGAATGGATTGATGGGTGGGCGTTTTACCAGACGACCGCGTCCATGGATGAGTTCTTTTTTCGGGGGAACATGGGCTTCTTCTATAAAGGATTCATTTTTCTACCCATTGCCTTATTTTTTTGGCAGACCAGGCAAAACAAGTGGAAATATGGGGTTCAATTAGTGATCTATGCGGCTATTTTATTGACATTCACCAGAGCCATATGGCTCATTTTATTGTTCTTCCCCCTTCGTGCCCTTTGGGTTAGAAAGGGTCGCCATCGCCTGGCATGGGTGGCTTTAATCTTGATGCTCAGTGGCCCCTGGCTGGTAGAAAAAGTTGTGGTCGACACGCGCAACGAGCGGGAATTTCCAGAGCTCAAAGGGGGTGCCTATCCCAATCAGGCGTATTTGGAGCAATATCCCTATCCCACATGGCAGCGAACACTTTCGTTTGCTTTTGGTCAGGGTATCGCAAACCGCCAATTCAGCATGATGGAACGCTTCGTACAAATTGATGAAGTGGTACACCGTGTAGATCCATGGAGTTTATTTTTCGGCCACGGTTTTGGCATAGGTACGCCATTGAAACCCGTGCACATGGAAATTAGCTATCTGGAGATTTTCCATAAGCAAGGAATAATAGGACTGTTTGTTTGGGGCCTACTTCTCATAGCGCATGGGATACAATTTCGTCGTTCTTCTGTCATGAACATGGTCGACCGAAGCTTATCGATAGCGTTACTCCATTCCACATTTTTGATGTTTTCGATTTCATTTTTTAATCCCTTTATCAATAGTCCGATGGGATTGGCTGTCTTGGCCATGGGAATTGCACTCCCGCATCGTTTTTATCCTGGAAATAAATCGATAAATTTTTCCAAATCTTGGATTGAACGGCCTCCGGTGAGTGTGTGCATGGCTACTTACAATGGTTCGCGCTGGATTCG
>CAIVQI010000267.1 GCA_903908015.1 uncultured Bacteroidota bacterium | reverse complement strand
GCTTCCTTATCCACAAAATGAGCGCCTCTACAACAAGAATTTCATCGATTTACAAGGTGCTGATGGATTTCTGCAGCGCCTTTGGTGGGATCAATAAGCCCCACTACGGACAAAAAAAAAGGCCGGTTCTCACGAACCGGCTTTTTTTTACGCGTCAGATTACTTGCAATTAGTTAGCTGCGGCATACCGACGGCTAACCTCTTCCCAATTCACCACATTCCAAAAGGCCGAGATGTAGTCGGGCCGGCGGTTTTGGTACTTTAGGTAATAGGCGTGTTCCCAAACGTCTAGGCCCAAAACTGGAATCCCATTGCAGTCAGTCACCACATCCATCAGTGGATTATCTTGATTTGGGGTACTGCAAATCGAAAGCTTCCCCTTTTCAGCACATAGCCATGCCCATCCCGAACCAAATCGGGTGGCCGCTGCCTGGGCAAACTTCTCCTTAAATGTTTCGAATGAACCAAAATCGCGGGCTATTGCACTGGCCAATTCACCCGTTGGGGCACCTCCACCGTTGGGCGATAATACCGTCCAAAACAGACTGTGGTTATAATGGCCGCCACCATTGTTACGTACCGCTGGCGATAATTGGCTCACGATCGACATCAATTCTTCCAGCGACTTACCCTCATGAGGTGTTCCCGTGAGGGCGGCGTTTAGGTTGTTGACGTAGGCTGCGTGGTGTTTGCCATGGTGGATTTGCATGGTGTTTGCATCGATGTGCGGCTCGAGCGCATCATAGGCATAAGGGAGAGGAGGTAATTCAAATGACATTTTATTGGTTTTAGTGTGAAGAATATGTTGGTTAATAATGGATTCAGTTAAAGAGCCGGGGAAAGTAGTTCCCGTGTAGGCATTTGGCATACATGTCCAGATCGGAGGAAGAAAGATCTGAGATGCGGTCCGATTGGGCCCATTCATGAGCGAGAAGTTTCCCGTTTTCGGCGGGTCAACGACCACCAGCTGGACCGCCAAGGCTTCGGCTGGGGGTTGGGGTGGGGGGAAGAACAACATAGTCGAACTATTAATTAAGTGCAAAATAAACACAGAATTTAGGGAAAAGGTTTTCACCACCAAATTTCAGTGGCTTTTGCCATAAATATTGAAAGCCTCCCAAAGATAGAAGGCCTCCAATTGAATTAAGGCGATTCGAAAATAATTATTAGGGCAGTCTAAATTTTGTATTTTTGCGCCCAATATGCTGTTACATCGTCGACCCCTAAACCAATTAGCGCTTCGATTGGAATCGACTGGTCGATTTTTTATCCTTTTCCTGCTGTTTTTCTGTGGGGCATCGATAAACATTGCCTATTGTTCCCCGAACCGAACATGGAACCAAGCGCTCAGGCCGGCGGAAGTCGGTGTGCACGCCACATCAATTGAACGTAGTTCGGAGAAGGCACCTCAATTCTTATCCCACGTCACACTGGAATACCTCGACCTGGCCACCCAACATCCGCATCAATCACAGAAATCCAAACGGCAAACGGAAAATGCGCCATCTGTTCATCCGAAAACAGTCACTCAAAAAAAGGAAAAACAACGCCCATTGATTGTGGCCACAACCGGATTCCTGGCCGACATCACCGCCCATATTGCCGGTGATGCCTGCGAGGTGGTATCACTGCTCCCCACGGGTACCGATCCCCATACCTACGAGGCCATTCCGAACGATGCTGCCCTACTGTCAAATGCCGATATGGTTATAGAAAACGGCCTTACCCTGGAGGGATGGCTGGATAAATTGATCAGGAACACGAGTAAAAGTGCCATACGAGTGGTGGCAACCAGGGGAATCGTACCCATTCAAAGCACCGAACATCAAGGAAGTGTTGATCCACATGCATGGATGGATCCAGTGTATGGTCGTCAATACGCCCGTAATATTTGCTCAGCGCTCATCAACCTATTGCCAGAAAAACAGCTCGAATTGGAGGATAGGTGGTTACTTTATGACCAACAACTGGCAGAAACCGATGCCTACATAGGTAGAATCTTGTCTGTGGTGCCCCCCGAACATCGGGTTATTGCCACAACCCATGATGCATTTCGCTATTGGGCTAACCGCTACGGCTTTGGGGTTCTGTCGCTCCTCGGCACGACAACCGATGCCGAAGTGCGCACCAGCGACCTCCAAGAAATGGTCAGAAACATACAGAGTCGTCGCCTTCCTGCCCTATTTGTAGAAACCACACTCAACCCCCGCCTCATGCAGCAAGTGGCTGGTGATGGGGGAATTCGATTGGGCGGGAAACTGTATGCCGACAGCATGGGCCCCAAAGGAAGCGGAGCCGACACCTATATTAACATGCTCAAACATAATGCACGAATAATCGCTGCAGCGCTTGCACCACAAAATGCCAATACCGCGGAAAAAAACGAACCAGAATCAATTCTACTGATCATATTGGCCTGCTTTTCTGCAGCCGCCATTTTACTCATACTGCGCATCCAACGCGCCGCACCCATCAGCAATCTACTACATCAACCCCTACAAATCGAAGGCCTATCGGCCTCTTATGCACAAACCACGGTCTTGCAGCACTTTTCACTCGACCTACCCGCTGGCACTTTCTACGGTTTGGTTGGTCCAAACGGTTCCGGGAAAAGCACCTTATTCAAATCAGCCCTTGGCATCATCAAACCAGACAGCGGTAGCGTTCAGCTGGCCGGTCATCCCTTGCATCACCACACCACGGGCGTTGCTTATGTGCCCCAAAGAGAGGACATCGACCTCAACTTCCCAGCTACGGTGCAGGATGTGGTGCTGATGGGGAGGTATCCACACCATAAGCCCACGGAGCGCATCAATAAAATGGACCTGCAGGTAGCCGAACAGGCCATGGCAGAGCTTGATATACTGCACCTTCGCCATCGGCCAATAGGTGGCCTCTCTGGCGGACAGCAACAAAGGGCCTTCCTGGCCCGGGCAATTTGTCAGCGCCCCTATTGGTATCTGCTCGATGAGCCCTTCACTGGAGTTGACCAATCGACCGAGGATAAAATCCTTCAAGTACTGCGCCGAGAAGTAGATTCAGGAAAATCAGTGCTGATGATTCACCATGATTTAACCCGGGCCCGAAGTATTTTTGATCAGGTAATTCTCATCAACCGAAGGCTCATTGCATTCGGACGGCCTGATGAGGTGCTCACGGAAGAAAACATCCTCAAAACATATTCCGGGCTCCATTCACTCTATGACGAGGCTGGGGTGATCCATCACCATCAACAGAGAACCCCATGAGCGGCCTCAACGAACTCATCGAAATATTGCAGCAAGCCTACGCGCTGCGAGCGCTACTCGCCTCTATTCTCGTTGGCATCACTTGCGGGCTACTTGGTGTGTTTATCGTGCTCCGAAACATGTCGCTTATTGGTGATGCGCTGTCGCATGCCATCCTCCCAGGTGTTGTTGCCGGGTTTCTCATAGCTGGGCACAGTTTGATTGCCTTTTTCACAGGCTCTGTGGTAGCCGGACTCCTGGCAGCTACAGCCATAACCTGGCTGCAGCGCAAGGTAAAGGCCCGAGAAGATGCCGCAATTGGCATCATTTTCTCTGCCATGTTCGCCCTGGGCATCATCGGCATATCCGCAGTGACGCGCAAACAAGGGGTCCACCTCGATATGAAGGACTTTCTCTTTGGGAATGTACTGGGCATAGGCAACGATGATTTATGGCTGGGCGGGCTGATTGCTCTCTATACAGTGGCCTGCATTCTGCTGTTCTATCGATTTTTCTTCATCACCACCTTTCAGGCCGTTACGGCCCAAACCTCGGGCATTCGGGTCGATTGGATGCACTATTTCATGATGCTGCTGCTCAGTTTTGCGGTAGTCGCCTCGCTTCAATCGGTGGGTGTGGTGTTGGTG
>CAIVQI010000266.1 GCA_903908015.1 uncultured Bacteroidota bacterium | reverse complement strand
GTCGATTAAGTACGTGGCCGACCGCCCGGCTCCCAGTACAAGTATAGAGGATTCTGCCATGGATTTGGTGATTTGTTTAAAATTGTTTAAATTGTCGAGATCATGCTTGGAATGGAAGGGAATCAGGAATTTTCGACAAATATCCAAAGAAACTGTGTAGTTCGTGGGCATCATTTTGATGCTTTGGATGAGCGTGTTCGACACCTTTTACTTTCCGCCCACAAAGCGCTTGCGACGGCCTATGCGCCATATTCTAAATTTTTTGTAGGGGCTGCACTGCTCTTGGAGAATGGCAAGGTCATTCTGGGTAGCAATCAGGAAAATGCAGCATATCCGAGTGGCCTTTGTGCCGAGCGCACAGCTTTGTTTGCAGCAGGTGTTCAGGAAAATGGGGTGTCGGTACTTGCAATGGCCATTGTTGTGGCAAGGTCAGATGGGGCTGAGCTCGCCCCCGCTTTTCCATGTGGTTCCTGCCTTCAGGTCTTAATGGAAGTAGAGCGCAGGCAAAAAACCCCGGTAAAGGTGTATTTAAAAGGCACTGGTCAGCAGGTTTATGAAGCCGATGGTGTTTCAGTTTTTTTGCCATTTGGATTTGATCCTTCAGCCTTTTCCTGAAATTTGAGGGTGATTGGCCATTTTTTTGAGCTCAGCATACAGTCGTTCAGTGGGGAGCCCAACCACATTGGTGTATGATCCAACAATCTTGTTCACGAACCTGAGTCCGATCCACTCTTGGATGCCATAGCCCCCCGCCTTATCGAATGGTTTGAAATGTTGGATGTAATGGATTATTTCGTCTTCTGTGATTTCGCTAAAATGAACGTATGTGGTTTCAGAGAAAACAGTTTGACCATGGGGCCTTCTCAAGCAAACACCGGTGATGACCTGGTGTGATGTTCCAGAGAGTGACTTCAGCATTTCTTCGGCCTCCCTTGGGTTCCCGGGTTTTCCCAGTATCCGGTTGTCGAGGATAACCAGCGTATCCGCTGCAATCACGAGCGTATTTTCCGCAATAAAGGGTATGAGGCCAGCTTTTTTTTTTGCCAACCAAGCGGGCAGTTGTTCGACAGCCAGTTGACCATCCGGTGTTTCATCGGCATCAACCACCTCTACTTTAAATTCAAAGCCCATTTGTTCCAGAAGTTCTTTTCTTCGCGGCGATGCCGATGCCAAAACTAAATCGTAGGGAAATGCATTGTTCATGCAGAATGATGGGTTAATCAGTGGAAAGAGTTTATGGCAAAATTAGCGACTAGCCTGAAGGGAGTGAGCGTTCCACAGGCCTTTCAGGCGCAAACATTCTTCCAGGATGTGGCGTACACAGCCTTCTCCGCCCGCCAGGGGTATAATGTAATCAGCGGCTTCCAAAATTTCGGTCGCCGCATTACTTGGACAAACGGAAATCCCAGCCTGATGCATGAGTGGAAGATCGGGCAGATCATCGCCCATAAATAAAATGTCATTGGCGTTGATCGAATATTTTTGAACAAGGCGATCCCATTCCTTCAGCTTATCGGCGATACCGAATGAAATTTCCTGAACGCCCAAACGCTCAAGTCTTTCGCGAACACCAGCCGGATGAGCCCCACTAATGACCCAAATAGGTAGTCCCGCTTCGGTAGCCCTCGCCAAGGCATAGCCATCACGCACATGCATGCTGCGTAATTCTTGTCCGTCGCCCAACACATAAACGCGCCCGTCGGTCAATACCCCGTCAAGATCGAAAACGGCGACACGAATATTTCTTAATCGGGAGCGGATCGAATCTGACATGATGGTGGTTTTTTGGGGCACGGAATATCCGTATTTTGTACGATATTTTTGCTTATGCTCGACAAACATGGAATTGCACGCCGAATCGCTCGTCAGTTGCGTGACGGCTATTATGTGAATTTGGGAATTGGTATTCCTACCTTGGTGGCCAACTACATACCGGAGGGCATGCAAGTGGTACTCCAATCCGAAAATGGATTATTGGGTATGGGTCCTTTTCCATGGGAGGGGGAAGAGGATCCTGATTTGATTAACGCTGGTAAACAGACCATCACTACCTTACCTGGGTCGTCTTTCTTCGATTCGGCCATGAGTTTTGGTATGATCAGGGCAGGAAAAGTGGACCTCACAGTTTTGGGCGCGATGGAGGTGAGCGACCGTGGGGATATTGCCAATTGGAAAATTCCAGGAAAGATGGTAAAGGGTATGGGCGGGGCCATGGATCTGGTCGCCAGTGCCCGAAATATTATTGTAGCGATGCAACACACCAATAAGGCAGGGGAGTCGAAGTTATTGCCAGAATGTAGCCTACCCCTGACCGGCCGCGCTTGTGTTCGTCAAGTGGTTACGGAACTGGGATTTTTTGATATCGATGCGCGTGGGTTTGTATTGCGTGAACGCGCCCCCGGCATTACCGTGGAGGAAATTGTGGCCAAAACGGCTGGGAGGTTGGTTGTTGAAGGAGAGGTTCCTGAAATGCATCTCGACTAACCCTATGGGCGCGGCAGACCTGAAAGCCATCAGCATCTATAAATTTGGAGGAGCGAGTGTGCGTGACGCCCCTGGCATTCAAAATGTCGCATCAATCGTTGAACGCTATGCTCAAGGGCGCGTGATTTTGGTGGTTTCGGCCATAGGAAAGAGTACGAATAGACTCGAGCAAGTGGTTCGCTTCTGGTTTGATGGCAAGCGACCTGAAGCCGCCGAACAGGCCGGAATGTTGCGCGATGATCACCACAGAATTATCGAAAATTTAGTGGAACATCCGGCGAGCAGGCGGAAATTAATGGCTGGGGTTGAGCCCTATTTTTCGCAGCTTTTTGGCTATCTCAATGAGCCTGCACCCCCTGCATCATCCTATAACCGCCTATACGACCAGGTTGTTGGCTTGGGAGAGCTCATGTCCTCCCGAATTCTGAGCGATTACCTTCTGACAAGAGGGCTCGAGAACCATTGGATAGATGCCCGGGAATGTGTGGTCACCAACAATACGTACCGAGATGCGCGGGTCGACTGGGATGCCACGCGAATGGCCATTAAAACATTGATCACTGATGAAAATCGCTGCATGGTCGTTCAGGGTTTTATCGGCCGCGATGTGCTGAGCGGCGATTCTACGACCTTGGGACGTGAGGGATCCGACTATACCGCAGCTATTTTTGCACATTGTTTGGACGCGGGAGAACTCACTATTTGGAAGGATGTGCCGGGGGTCATGGATGCCGATCCCGGGCGTTTCCCTTTTGCTCGTTTGATTTCTGAACTGCCCTATGATGAGGCGGTGGAGATGACTTACTATGGTGCTTCAGTGATTCATCCCAAGACCATTAAGCCACTGCAAAACAAGGGAATAAGATTGCGTGTGCGTTCATTTATTCGGCCTGATTTGCCGGGTACCATGATCCATGCTGGTGCAGTGTCGGGTCGGAGCAGCCCCTACATTATTGTGAAGAGTCCACAGGCCCTCATCACGGTCCGCACCCGCGATTTTAGTTTTGTAGCTGAGGAACATTTGAGTTTCATTTACACAGAATTATACCGCTTAGGAATAAAAGTTCATCTCATGCAACAAACTGCCTTGAGTTTTCGTTTCTGTGTCGACGATGACCCCTTCAAGGTAGTGCCCCTTCTGGAAGCGTTGTCGCCCATGCTGGAAACGGAATGGGAAGGGGGATTAGACTTGTGGACTTTAAGACATCAAAGCGATCGTACCGAAAAGGGCTTGCTGTCGGGGCGCAAAATTATATTGGAGCAGCGCGCCACCCGGCTTGTCCAATTGGTACTGAAATGATGAATGTAGTCTAACCGCCGTATTGTTTACTTCTAGCACAATTTTTTAATCAATAATCGAATGAGTGGGATGATTTCTTTTCGGGGATTTATTTGGGGTATTTGTTGTCTGTTGCTTAGTTCGGGCCCAACTTTGGCCCAAAGGCAATGCGGTCATGAGGCACTCTTCAATGCCCTCTTGCAGCAGGATGGATTTTACGATCGCTGGAACCATTCCCGAATGCGTTTGCAACGTTGGGAAGTGGATCGTGTGGGGCATTTGGCGGCCGACTCCAATATGCAGCCGGCATTGTACCGAATACCAGTAGTGGTGCACATTTTGTTCCCGCCCGATTCCTTGTATGGAATGGGTGGTCACCTCACCTTGGAACAGGTGCGATCCAATATTGAGGTATTGAATGAAGATTTTAGAAGAATTCTAGGGAGTAGGGGCTACAACCAGCACCCCGTTGGGTCAGATTCCCGAATCGAATTTTGCCTGGCTACCCTTGATCCTTCGGGCGCCCCCACTCAAGGTGTTGTATACGTGCCTTATGCAGGCAGTGTGTCCCACACTATGGGCAACGACAGGCCGATGAAAGATGTGAGTCGTTGGCCTACCGACCGCTACCTCAATATTTGGGTGGTGCAGCAAATTTCGGGGGCTTTGGGCTATAGTTTTCTGGCCGAATGGATGGATGGAAATCCAGAACGTCCCTATGTGGATGGCGTGGTTGTTGCCGCTCGTTATATGGGGAGCCGCGACAAACAAGTGGGTCAAACCTTTTGGCTGGATGACACTTACGAATTTGGAAGAACGCTGACCCACGAGGTGGGCCATTACTTGAATCTCTGGCATATATGGGGTGATGCCAATGATTGCACGGGAGATGATTGGGTTGCTGATACTCCCCCGTGTTCGGGCTCATTTTTTGGATGCCCTCCCAATCCATCCAGGCCTGTTCAATGTGGGTTTCCCCGTCAGACCGAAAATTACATGGACTATACCGATGACGCTTGTATGAGTGTATACACTGCAGGGCAGTCGACCCGCATGCACAACGCCCTTAATTTTTTTACGTTTCGGCAACAGTTGTGGGATTCAACGAATCTGGTGGCGACGGGATGCGATGATCAGAAATTTTTGGGGGCCGATTCACTCATTCTCGAACGGGATACAGTGGAACTCAGCAGCCTGCTGATGTTGGTTCATGAATCACCCGTTGTTCGTGTGGTCAATGCCTCTTTTCAGGGAGTGTACCAACACCCGGTCGACTTTGAGATCAACAGCCGTCCGTTGGGGAGTTTACTGACTTATCAGAATTTTGGTGTACCCACCAGATTCGACGGCCGTGCGGCTTCGGGAACCCGATCGGGGAGCTTGACTTTTGATGCGCCGGGCATATACCGAATGCGTATCGCATCACAAACCCGGAGGGGCCCGCCATTTGTTGAGGCCATTGTTCGGGTAAAAGCACCCGCCTCAGTTTATCCCAATCCTTTCAATGGCGAAATTGTGGTCGTACTCGACCTTGATTCGCCGCAAGTGCTCAATTGGCAACTATTCAATTCGCTGGGCCAGCTTCTCGCAGAAGAACAGGTGTACACCCAATCGGCGATTCGATTGACTACTGTTCCATTTCCCCCTGCGGCTTACCTGTTGCGGGTCAACTGGGCCAATCAATCCTTGACGTTCCGGGTTGTGAAGGCGCCTTAGGGCTACTGTGCGTCAGTGATTGGATTGAAGTGCGCATCAACTTCATAAACCCGTCCGTTTGATTCCTCCAAAAAGGTCACAATCTCCTGATTTGGACCTTGCAAGTCTGCTTGGGTCATGCCATAAGGAGATAATTGCGCCAACAAAACCGATTCATAAACCTGTTCATTCCAGGGGCGAAAGGCATCACGTTCGCGATCTTCCTCGGGTATTTCCAAACGAATGTAGGTAGTACCTTCTTTTTCATCGTCCACCGGCCAGGCCAAACCGTAATGAAATCGGGGGTTCATCAAATAAGCCTTGTAGCTGAGGCGCGCAAAAAGCTCATCGAGTTGTATGGG
>CAIVQI010000265.1 GCA_903908015.1 uncultured Bacteroidota bacterium | reverse complement strand
TCCGGCGGGTTCATGCCCCAATCGGTGATGGTACTTGCACCCGCCAGGAGGCCCACACCACCATAATAACTGAGGCGGTGACGAATTTGTTGCAGTGCAGATTGATGGTTGCCACTGTCTGGGAGCCAGACCAATCCAGGTATGGAAGTTTCGGGCCACAGCAGCAGACGGGTTTCGGCACCCATGGCACGATCGGATAACTGCAATAAGTTGTCAACCTGCCTTTCTTCGGTCCCAGCTTCGAATTTCTCATGATAAGGATCCACATTGGGCTGTATGATGCCCACTTCAGTTGTAGGTAATCCCTTATCGCTGTGGGTCCTGTAGAGGTAGAGCGATACCAATAATGGTACAAGCAAAACGACACCCGCTCTGAAAAGATCCCGGAAAGCGAGCCATCCTTGCGCATTCCGATCCTCAGTTGGCCATTGTGGTCGCAAAAACAAACTGCGAAGGCCTGTAAAAACCAGAATATTGACCACCCAAACCCAGAGTGTTCCCCCGGCAACACCGGTAGCACTATACCATTGTACCATCCAGGGGTTGCCCGCGAAGGCATTGCCGAGGAGCAACCAAGGAAAATCGAGGTCCCAGCGAAGGTTCATGTATTCCATGGCCAGCCAACCCGCCACGATTACAGGCCATGCGGTTCGTTCACCGCTGTTGCGTTTCACCCAATGGTAGGCATAAACCACAGCACTCATGAGGAAGGTGTTGATCAGGATGGCAGCAATGGCACCGATCCATGCGGCGTTTTTGATCCACCAAGTGGTTAGGGTATTGAATATCAGGAAATGAAGGGCACTCCAGAGCCATACGTGGCGCCCGGCATCTTTGCCATGCTGGTAGTAGAGCTGGTCTTCTGTGATGAGTAGGGGTACCCAGGCCACGAAGATGAGGAGGCTGAGGTTATGGGGTGGGAAGGCCTGCCACGCCAAAACGGCAGTCGCCAGCGCATAAACCAAACGTACGCGCCGGTCAGCGGCCAGCCAAAACGATAACGAATTCACCACGGGGTTCTTGTTTTTGGAAGTGGGTTTGTAGGCTTGCAAGGCTGCCACGCACGGTTTCAGAAAATTTTTTCGACAACTCGCGCGACACACTGGCCTGTCGTTCCTCGCCACATGTTTGTGCCAATTGGGCAAGGGTTTTCAACAGGCGATGGGGCGATTCGTACAAAACCATGGTACGGGTTTCTTGTGCCAGTTCCAGTAGGCGTGTTTGACGTCCCTTCTTCACAGGTAAGAATCCTTCGAAGCAAAAGCGATCGCACGGAATCCCCGATTGAACAAGTGCTGGAATCAATGCGGTTGGCCCAGGCAAGGCCTCAACGGCATGTCCGGCGGCCAGCGCAGCCCGCACCACCAGAAAGCCCGGGTCTGAGATGCCTGGGGTGCCTGCATCGCTCACCAGGGCAATGCTCTTGCCTTCACCAAGCATGCCCATCAAGCGCCCGATACTCTGGTGTTCATTGAACTTATGGTGCGACTGCAATGGTTTGTGCAGCGCATAATCCCGAAGCAGTTGTCCACTCCGTCTGGTGTCCTCGCAGAGCACAAGGTCCACCTCGGCGAGCACCTCAAGGGCGCGGCGGGTAATATCGCCCCGATTTCCAATCGGGGTGGGCACGAGGTACAGCACGCCAGGGCTCATGGACTTGTATGGGTATGTGAACGGGTGGCAGTGTGGAGGCGCATGCGTTGGTCAACCACATCCCGCAGCAGTTGAAAGGTAGGGGTGTAATGCCTCCATGCCAGATCTTCTGGACGGTCATCGGGGTGGTGGTAGGCCGTCACATCTCCCTGGGTGTACAAAAACACTGCAGGTACTTTTTTGAGCGTGAATGGATAATGATCACTGTTGCGCGCATTTCTTCGGACATCGATTCGACTGAGGTATTGGCCACGTGTATTGCAACTACGGATGAGTTCGCTTACCGCCGCTTCTTCCTCCCCATTCACCACCATGAGGCCGTTTGACCCCCCACCCATAAGGTCTAGGTTGAGTACCAAGCAGTGACGCTCCAGGGGAAGGGGTGGATTTGATACATAATGTTGCGAGCCCAATAGACCTGCTTCTTCAGCGGCAAAGGCCACAAACAGCAGGCTGTAGGGCGGATGATGTTCGGGCTGGGCATAGTGCCTGGCTAAATCCATCAGCATGGCCGTTCCGCTGGCGTTGTCGTTGGCCCCGGGGTATAAACACGCGCTGCCCGACATGCCCAGGTGGTCATAGTGGGCACACAACACAATGACCGAATCGGGGAACTGACTTCCCCTGATCATCGCTTGAATATTGTATTGCAGCGAGGTATCGAGGCTCCCCTGGATGTTCCAGCGCAAGCGCCGGGCGTTTTTGGGTAGATGATTTGGGTCGATGCGGATCCGGGTGGTTTGGCCCATGCTGTCGGCCAAAGTACCAATAAAGGGCCCCTTGCGCCATTCCAAAGCGACGCGACCAGCCCCAGCAGGCTGTGACTTTTTATTCCTAATGTTCGTGTTGTACGGGTAGGTGTAGGCCGACCGATCCGAATAGTAGGGGTCTAACGTCTTTTTTTTGGGCAATCCTTTAAGGTAACCAGTACCACAGCCTGAACCTGCAGGTATGCTGTATTCGACCCCCGTCTTAAGTTTCTTTCTCCCTGCTGATAGTTCAACCACATCATAGCGCGCCACACGCACAGTACAGGGCGACGATTGAAGGGTGTGCAGGCCCCAATTCTCGAAGCGCTTTTGGATGTACGCCCCCGCTGCTTGTTGTCCGCCTTGGTGATATCCCCTGCCCGAAAAACTGCTGCTGCACAGCGTATCCAGTATTTGTCGCGCCAAAAGGGTGTCTTGCGCATGAGATTGATCTAAAGCGGCCAGCCATAAAACAAAACAAACCGCCAAGGTTCTTGGTCGATCAGGAAGGAGGTGCTTGAGTGCCGTTTGGCCCATTGATCAGTAGAACGTGATTCCTCAGGATATTTGTTCGAGTCTGTACTGAAAACGCTCCATGATGGTGTTGGCAAGCAACTGCGTGCATGCCGAGTCGACCACCGTATGAGCGGCCTCCAGGCTGTCGGCCTCAACCTGTAATCGGATGTGCTTGCCAACCCGCACTTGGGTTAGGTTGGCCATATTCAATTTGGCCAATCCCCCTTCCACCGCTTTACCTTGTGGGTCCAAAAGCGCGTCGTGGGGCATGATGTCGATGTGGGCAGTAAAAATCATAGGGATTTATTTTCTAATATGAAGAATATTGTCATGTTGCTGGTGAGCACGGCTGGGGAAAATAAACAGACGTAGCGCAGACAAGAGAGTGTAGGACATGATAACGCAAAATAAGCCTGCCTCGGGCGACAGCATCAAAGCCCCAAACAATCCAAATAGGGCCGAACCCCCCAAAACCAAGAGGTCAGCGGGCACACGGTTTTTACCCCCAACTTTCAGGGAGGGCATGGGGAGGGGAACGAGCATCAGCAGAGCCGTGCCCGAGGCGGCTCCGTAGATCAGCCATTTGGTCAACCCCGAGCGCAATTGCAGCGAAAAAGCATCATGTTGACCCAGAAATGCGACGGCCGAAACGATGAGTAAGGCGGCAGCCGGACTGGCTAAACCGATGAAGTGTGTCGTTTGTCGCGTGTCGTGGTTGAACCGGGCCAGACGCAATGCCGCTGCCAAGGTGTGCACATAAACAACCCATTCAGTGCCAGCGAGCCCCGGAGCGCTGGCCGCCAATTGGTATAAAATCAAGGCCGGCACGAGCCCAAAGCTCACCACATCAGCCAATGAATCCAGGTCTTTTCCTAAAGGTGAAGCCACGCCCAAGGCCCGAGCCACCAGGCCATCGAACAAATCCAAAAGAGCAGCCATCATCACGGCCCTGGAGGCACCCACCAAATCGCCCCATGCAGCAAGACTTGCACCCACACAACCCATCATCAGGTTCATGAGCGTGATGCCGTTGGGAATCCACGATTTTACGGCATGAACAAGGCCTTGTAGCATCTCGATTTCAGATATTGCCCCAAAAATAAGGGGAAAGGCACCCCAATGGGCGACAAAAACAGCTAGAAATAAATGAGTTCCTGTATGTACTTTTGCAACGGCTTTTGAAGCAAGCGTTTCGTCAGCCTTACCCATCGTGCCGCATGAGTTTCCATAAATCAAAAATCAAACGAATCTAAACATTCAACAAAAAATGAAAGTTCCTGCCATCAAGTTTGCCAGAAGTCGTCAAGACGGATTTTTTCCAGTGCTCCGTGAGCGGGTCGACCAGTGGTTTCAACAGCAAGGCATCTCCCAAAAGGGTGGAAGTCGAATGGTGTATAAATCTTTGGGGATGCTATCCCTCTACATTTTGCCCTTTGGTTTGATCCTGACGGGATGGTTTACGCCGCTTCAAATGCTGCTATTGGCGCTGCTGATGGGGATTGGCTTGGCTGGTGTGGGCATGTCCGTGATGCACGATGCATGCCATGGCGCCTTTAGCGATCGTCCTTGGATCAACCGGTTGTTTTCGGGAAGCATGTATCTTTTGGGGGGCAATGTCTACAACTGGAAGGTGCAACATAATACCCTTCACCATACCTTCACCAACATCCACGAAGCTGATGGTGACATTGCCGGGCGCGTGATTCTCCGTTTCGATAAGCACGATCCGTACAGAAGCATCATGCGGCTGCAGTTTCTATACGGCCCGTTTCTTTACAGCCTCATGGTCATGACGTTCCACATTAAAGATTTTGTTCAGGTAATCACCTGGGGGCGCCAGTCGGGGGCGGCTACTTTTCGTCGCGAGTTCACCATACTTGTAGTGAGCAAAGTATTCTATTTTGGGGTCTTGCTGTTGCCCTATTTTCTGTTGCCCATCAGCTTTGGCCAATGGTTTCTTGGCTATG
>CAIVQI010000264.1 GCA_903908015.1 uncultured Bacteroidota bacterium | reverse complement strand
GCCGTGCCAGTGCACGCAGGGTTTTCAGCATAGAATCGGGCGTCACAGAAATGCTGTCGATACCCTCTTCAACCAAAAATTCAGCGAAATCCGGAAAATCCGAAGGGCCTTGTCCACAGATTCCGACCTTCGTTCCGTGTTCATGCGCGGTACGGATCAGGTGGGCGATGGCCCGTTTCACTGCGGGGTTGCGTTCGTCGTAGAGGTGTGCCACCAGTGCCGAATCGCGGTCGAGGCCCAACATCAATTGGGTAAGGTCGTTAGAACCAATCGAAAAGCCGTCGATATGCGGAGCAAACTGATCAGCCAGCAGTATGTTGGAAGGCAATTCCGCCATCAAATAAATCTCCAATCCATTCTCACCCCTTCTAAGGCCATAATCGGCCATGGTTTCGTATACCTTGAGCAACTCCTCCACGGTGCGGCAGAAAGGAATCATGACAACCACATTCGTTAGCCCCATTTTTTCACGCACCCTTTTGATGGCTTTAATTTCCATGCCGAAAGCCTCGCGGTAGCCCGGGGCATAATAACGCGAAGCCCCGCGCCACCCGATCATCGGGTTTTCTTCATCGGGTTCGAAGTGTTGCCCACCGAGGAGGTTCTTATATTCGTTGGTTTTGAAGTCAGAGAGGCGCACAATTACCTTATGGGGGTGAAAAGCGCAAGCAATCCGGGCAATTCCATAGCTGAGTTTCTTCACGAAGAAAGTTTCCTCATCAGGAAACCCCCGGATGATGCGTTCAATTTCAGCAGTGAGTGCCGGGTCATTCAGGCGTCGGTGTTCGAGCAAGGCCTGGGGATGAACTTTAATGTAATTATTGATAATGAATTCCTCGCGGGCAAGGCCCACCCCCGAGTGAGGCAGGGCAGCAAACTTAAAGGCAATATCGGGAGAGGCCACATTGAGCATAACAGGGGTCGACACCACAGGAACCTGATCGAGCCGGGTCTCCAATTTCTCAAACGGAATATGACCAGAGTAGACTTGTCCAGAATCGCCCTCGCAACAGGCGATGGTTACCGCTTGTCCGTCATGCAGTAATTCGGTGGCGTTTCCACATCCCACAATGGCGGGTAACCCCATCTCGCGGGCCACGATGGCCGCGTGACACGTTCTCCCCCCTTTGTTGGTCACAATGGCCGATGCTTTTTTCATGATGGGTTCCCAGTCGGGGTCGGTCATTTCAGTCACCAACACGCTGCCGGGCACAAAACCAGCGGCGTCCGTGCTGCCATCACGTCCGTCGAGGCTATAAAGCACCGAAACTACGCCAGTTGCCGCACCGTCGCCCACCGCTATACCACTCAGCAGGGGTTTTTGATGGTGTTCATGCAGGCGGTATTCGGTTAAGGTTTGCGTGTTTTTACGCGCGTGGATGGTTTCCGGCCTGGCCTGAACGATATAAAGTTGTCCACTGAGGCCATCTATGGCCCATTCTACATCCATTGGGCACCAGGCCCCCTTGCGTTTGGTGTAATGTTCCTCGATGCGACACACCCAACGGCCAATCTCCAAGGCCTGGTCGTCGCTGATACTGAATTGGTTGCGTTGATCGG
>CAIVQI010000263.1 GCA_903908015.1 uncultured Bacteroidota bacterium | reverse complement strand
GCCCGTATGCTGCATTCTCCAGCGCGGCCAGATTGGCTTCAAGTTGACTGCGGGTAGGGTTCTTGCCCCTGGCGTAGGCGTATCCCTTGTGTTGACCCGGTGCCTCCTGCACATAAGTAGAGGTTTGATAGATGGGCGTCATAATGGCCCCGGTAACCGGGTCGGGATGCACCCCGGCATGAATGGCTTTGGTTCCGAATTTCATAGTCTGGTTGATTTTCGATGGTGGTATCAGTGAATGCTTGTGACCTCACAGGTCCAAATGTGACCATGTTAAGGTGTACAGACAAACACAACACCGCAGGAAATAGCGGTAAGTAAATTGTCGCACAAACATACGCATGTACATACATACGCATGCACAAACATACGCATGCACAAACATACGCATGTAGTTTGAGAAGCGGGTAAGTTCGTCAGCAGCTTTCGTCATTTATCCCCCTTTTCGATTCCATCACAACGCTTAACTTTGTCGGGGAATCAGCCATCGCCCCACAATCATAACAATCCCTTGATAAGCCGCAGCAGCATCGACCAGATTATGGAAACGGTTCGCCTCGAAGAGGTGATCGGGGAATTTGTGACGCTCAAAAAAAAGGGGACCAATTGGGTCGGCAACTGCCCGTTTCATCAGGAAAAAACCCCATCCTTCGTAGTGACCCCCGCCAAGAACCTCTACAAGTGCTTTGGCTGTGGGGCTTCTGGCAATGCAGTGGGATTTCTTATGGACCACGACCACCTGTCGTATCCTGATGCGATTCGTTGGCTGGCCGGGCGCTACAACATCATTGTTGAGGAGGATCTATCGGCCGATAGCGAGGCGGAACGGGTACGCAAAACGGAACGTGATCGCCTCTACGACCTGCACGAACTGGCCGCTTCTTTCTACAGAAGATTGCTGCACGATAGTGAAGAGGGGCAAGCCATTGGGCTAAGCTATTTCAATGAACGCGGACTCAACCCCAGTACGATGAATGCGTTTGGGCTGGGCTACAGCAGCGACTCGCGCGATGCCTTTCTCCGCATGGCACTGGGGTCGGGGTATAGCGAGGAAGAGACCATCGCAGCGGGATTAGCAGGTAAGAATGAACAGGGACAGTACTATGACCGCTTCCGCGCGCGGGTGATGTTTCCCTTCTACAACCTCAGCGGCAAAATCATCGCTTTCGGCGCACGCAGTCTGCGGAACGACAAAAAAGAAGCGAAATACCTCAATTCTCCGGAAACACTCATCTATTCCAAGGGTGACGGATTGTATGGTCTGTTCCAGGCGCGCAAGGCCATCCAAAAAAAGGAGAACGCCTACCTGGTAGAAGGCTATATCGACCTGCTGACCCTGGTTCAATCAGGCATTGAGGAAGTGGTGGCCAGCAGCGGAACGGCCCTCACACAGCGCCAGGCACGTTTGCTCGCTCGGCTCACCCCAAAAGTCACCCTGGTATACGATGGCGATGAAGCCGGCCAAAAAGCTGCCCTTCGGGGTGTTGACATCCTGCTGGAGGCGGACATCAACGTATTTGTGGTGAGCCTCCCTGAAGGGGAGGACCCCGACAGCTATTGCCGAAAGCTCGGCCCGATGGCATTCTATGATTATCTACAGGCAGAGGCCCTTGATTTCCTCCGCTTTAAATCCACCCTGCTGCTTCGTGAAAGTGGCGACGACCCGCTCAAAAAAGCGGAAATGCTGCGCGAACTGGCATACACCATCGCCTGTGTGTCTGACCCCCTCAAACGTTCGACCTATTGCTCGGATATTGCCACCCGCACCGGCGTGGCAGAGCCTGTTTTCGTGGATGCCGTGAACCGCGCCCGAATTGCCAAGGCCACTCAGGGAAGACCCGATGAACGTCAGGCAGCCATAGATGCCCTCCCCTCCCCTACAGCCGGTGCAGGGGCTGAGCCGGGACTACCCCTAGGGCTATTGGATGATCCCCGGCGAACCGTATTGAGCGATGAGCATCAGGAAGAAGATGTGATTCGATTGCTTCTGCAACATGCCGAACATGAACTGCACGACGGGCGCCCCGTGGTGGGCATGGTGGTCGACACCCTCGATGAGGTGAGCTGGGAAAACCCATTTTTGGAGATTATTTTCCGTTGTTATGAGGCGAGCTGGAAGCGCGATCGCACCTGTCCACCGACCCACGAGTTGCTCAGTCACTCCGATGAATCGGTACGAAAAGTAGCCGCCCGACTGGTGGGCAAACACTACAACATCAGCAAACATTGGAGTGAAAAATTCCAGATTGATGTGCCCCGTCCTGAGGACAGGCTATTGGAGGATGTCATGAACGCCCTGAACAGGGTGAACATGAAAAAAATCATCCGATTGATGCATGAGACCCTTCAAGAAATGAAGGCGCATACCGCTACCGGTGCAGACAATCAAGACATCCTGCAGAATTTTATGAACTACAAAGAAATGCACCGGGACCTGAGCCGTTCCCTGGGCACGGTGGTGAGTCACTAGCGCTACCCATTCCTCCCCTGCCCATCCTTTCGCATCAACTTCCATCCACAACCCAGGCGCAGACCCGCTCCAAAGCAGGCTGTAGTTCGTAATGCACCATGGCCACCACTGGTTCGGCCCCGCTATTGCGTTGAACCCGAACCCTCATGATGTGTTCTTCAGTTTGGATTGATTCGATACAGAATGCCTCTTTAAAAGCAATTCCCCCACCGCCCATCCACTTAAAAAGGGCCTCCTTCGCCGCCCATCCGAGTGTGAGCGCTTCAGTGGCCGTACCCAAGACCCCCTGTTCAGAATCCTGCAGGTAGCGATCGGCCAGACGGTGTACCTGTGGACGACAGCGTTCTACATCCACACCTACCTGACCTGGGGCAATGAGAACTGCGGCGTAGCCCGGACAGTGGCTTATTGACACCCCCCAGTCGGGGGCGATTGGCCATACCGGCTGCCCGTTAATCCCCCGTTCCAGATGTACATGCAGCGCCGCTCCCTTGGAGGCACCCATTGGCAATGAACGAAGCTGCTGCAGCAGCATCCAGCGAGTAATGATCCACTCCCGGCGCCGCCCTTCG
>CAIVQI010000262.1 GCA_903908015.1 uncultured Bacteroidota bacterium | reverse complement strand
GGTGTGATTGCTGATGTGTATGACCAAACGGTGGTGGTTCAATTGCTCATTCGGGGTAGTGAACGGCTCCTCCCAATCCTGACGTCGACATTGATCGAATCAGGATTCAATCACATCTACCTCAAACAAAAGAGCATCACCCGACACATCGAAGGGCTACAACAAGAATCGGGTTGGCTTACGCCACCCCCGCCAGAATACCCCATTCGCATTCGGGAGCACGGTTGTTTGTTTGAAGTGGACCCAGTGGGTGGACAAAAAACAGGGTTTTTCCTGGACCAGCGAGAGAATCGGTGGTTGGTCGGGCAAAACAGTCAGAATAGACGGGTACTAAACGCATTCAGCTATACAGGTGGTTTTAGCATCTATGCCCTTAAAGGTGGTGCCTCGTTGGTCGACTCTGTGGATTCCTCCCAGGCAGCGGTTGACCAAGCACAGCACAATGCCCAGTTGAACAATCTTGAATTTTCGCATCGGGCCATCACAGCCGATTGTTTCGACTTTTTGAAACAATCCAAACCGGGAGAATACGACTTGATGGTTCTCGACCCCCCTGCATTTGCTAAAAAAGCTGGGGCCGTTCCAAATGCCCTGCGTGGTTATAAAGAACTAAACCTGGAGGCCATGCGGAAAATTGCACCGGGTGGATTGTTGTTTAGTTTTAGTTGCTCCCAAGCCATTGAGCCGCAGTTGTTCCGCAAGATGCTCTTTGGCGCGGCAGTTGATGCCCGACGTCAAGTTAGATTACTTCATTATTTGGGACAGCCCGCTGATCATCCGGTTGATATTGGTCACCCTGAGGGCGAGTACTTGAAGGGCTGGCTGATGGCGGTTGAATAATAAAGCGGGGATCATCTGAACCAACCCAACCAATTGATCGAATAGTCCAAAAAAAAGGCGCACACAGTGCGCCTTTTTCGTTGTGAGTGAACAGTTCTATTATTTAGACTTACGCTTATTGAACCAATTGTCGGAATCTACTACCAAGGAAGAGGCCACAAAAATGGATGAATAGGTGCCTACCACAAGTCCCACAAGCAAGGCAAACGTAAAGCCTTTAATAACCTCACCACCAAACAAAAACAGCACCAAGACCACCAGAATGGTGGTTAGGGCGGTAATGATGGTACGGCTTAATGTATCATTAAGAGCAGAGTTAATGATCTTCTGACTTTCTGCAACATGATGAACCCCCAGGTATTCGCGCAAACGGTCGAATACCACTACTGTATCGTTGATGGAGTAACCAACAATCGTCAATATGGCCGCGATAAAGGCCTGATCGACCTCCATACCGAAGGGCATGAATTTCCAAAACAGGGAAAATACCGCCAAAACAATCAACACATCATGCAATAGGGCAATGGATGCCCCGAAAGAGTAATTTAACTTACGGAAACGTAACAAAATGTACAGACCAATAACCAAAATAGAAATCAAGATCGATAAAACAGCTGAGGTCTTGATATCATCGGCGATGGTCGGTCCGACCTTCTGCGAACTCAAGATATGCTTGTCGCGGAAGGATTCAAAATCGACCTTTCCACCCAACAAGGGACTAAGGCCTTCAAAAACTTTACGCTCCACCTGCTCATCTACTTCCTGACCTTGCTGACCAATCAGATAGGTTGTGGTAATTTTGAACTTTGTATCGCTGCCGAAGGTTTTTACTTCAGGCGCCGATGTCAGAGGGCCAGCCAACGCAGCTCTAATTTCAGTCGATTTTTGTCCCTGCGGCACCTCAATGATGTAAGAACGTCCCCCTTTGAAGTCGACGCCAAGGTTGAAACCTTGAACAAAGATGCTTACCAAACCAGCGACGATCACAGTGCCGGAGATGCCGTACCACAATTTGCGCCGACCAAGGAAATCAATGTTCAGGTTACTAAACAAACGCATGCTCCAACCCGTACCGAAGCTCACTGACTTGTTCTTCTCTACCATATAATCGATAATTAGTCGACTGATAAAAATTGCACTGAACAGCGAACAAAGAATACCCACGATAAGCGTTGTGGCAAAACCACGAATCGGACCCGTGCCAAATGAATACAATATAATACCCGTTAAAAGGGTCGTCACGTTCGCATCAATAATGGATGAATATGCATTTTTGTAACCATCAGCAACGGCCAGCCGCAAACTTTTACCACCGGATAACTCCTCACGGATTCGCTCAAAAATCAGAACGTTGGCATCCACAGCCATACCGATAGTCAGCACGATACCGGCAATGCCTGGCAAGGTTAAAACAGCTTGCAATGAGGCCAATACACCAAATATGAAAAATACATTGGCCAGTAGGGCAACATTGGCCACCACACCAGCCCGGGCGTAATAGGCAATCATAAACAAAAGTACACTCAGCATTCCTGCGACTATGGACCATAGGCCAGAGCTAATGGCTTCAGCACCCAAACTGGGACCGACAATGGCCTCCTCAACAATACGCGCTGGAGCGGGCAGCTTACCCGCCTTCAGGATGTTGGCAAGGTCCTTCGCTTCGTCTACTGTAAAATTGCCGCTGATCGACGACATGCCTCCGCTGATCTCTGAGCGCACAGTTGGATAAGAATAGACATAATCGTCCAACACAATGGCGATACTTCTTTCAATGTTGTCTGCCGTCATGCGGCGCCATGTTTTGGCACCCTCCGGATTCATGGTCATACTCACCTCCACCTGGCCCATATTGTCGAGCGACTCACGTGCATCGGTAATCACATCCCCCTCCAATGGCGCACGTGAATCATTGGAACGCGTTTTAACTGCAATCAAATCCAGGAAACGCTCACCCTCACCCCTGCCTTTTACGGTCCACAATAGACGTAGATTTCGGGGAAGCAAGGCGCGCACATCTTGACGGGCAAAAATGGCGTTGACCTTTGCTGTATCACGGATGCTTGAAGTACCAACTACCGGACCCTTTACTGAGCGTGAACTGCCGTCTTGTTCTTGGGTTACAGCGGGCATCATCAAGGCAAACAACGGATTCTCCAATCGCGCCTGCGCCATGCTCTTACTGGTATCGCCCTCAGCTGCCGTATCGGCTTTGGCCAATTGCTTCATGAGGTCGTCACCTCCCGAGGTATCGGACGAAGCCTGAACGCTTGTATCCATGGCGGCTTCACCGCTTGCCGATAAAGACGCTAAAGCAGAATCCTCCTTTCCTGAACTCCTTTTCTTCTCATCCCCGAGGAGTTTATTGACATCAAAAATGCGCTGGATGATGTCTGCATTCTCATAGGTCTCCCAAAACTCGAGTTTGGCCGTCCCCTGAAGCAGTTTTCGAACGCGCTCAGGGTTATCGACCCCCGGAAGTTCGATAATAATGCGGCCTGTACCCTGCTGCCGTTGGATATTGGGTGAAGTAACCCCAAATTTGTCGATACGTGTTCGCAGAATATTGAACGACCGATCGATGGCCCCTTCCGTCTCGGCCCTGATGACCTCAATAACCTCAGCGTCGCTGCTGTTGAAAGAGATACGGCCTTGGTTTTCCCGAGTAGCAAACACGGCTGAAAGTCGGGCGCCATTGCTCACTTCTTTCCACGCTTGCTCAAACAAGGTTACGAAGTCACTCTGGCTATTGCTTTGGCGGCTCTCTGCCAATTCCATGGCTTTATTGAAGGTGGCATCCTTACTAAAATTGCTTAATGCGCGCACCACTTCCGAAACCGACACCTCCATGATCACGTTCATCCCTCCTTGAAGGTCGAGGCCCAGATTAAGTTTATGCTCCTTAATTTGCTGGAAGGTAAACTTCCGAATACCCATATTCAAGACTTCAACGTCCGATATTGAATCCAAATAGGCCTTCTCCAAGGCAGCATCCCCTTTGGCATACTCCTTGGCACGATTTAAATAAACCCCCTCCAGAAAACTGAAACTCAACTGATAAAGGCATACCACCATAAAGGCGTACACCAAAAATTTAATCGCTCCTTTGCTTTTCATAAAAATAATTTTATCATACTAGTTAATAAGAAAAAATGTGATTTGCAGATTTACTTCACTCGAAATCGGCCTAATCAAGGCGCCTGGGCCTGCATGATGCAAGTGAACCAGGTGCGCAGGCGCAGCATTCGCTGAAACAATTGGCTCATGTGCCAACTGCTGAAGTGTTGTTCAAAAAAGGCATGTAGGCCACAACCATTCAACTCATTTAAAAACCAGTTGATGAGCGTGCTGGGGGTGTTTGCTCCTAAAAAAACGACAGAATTGAGTGAAATCGTGGCTGTCGATGAAAGGAAAAGAGGACGCTGAACAGGAACAATGGGTTCATTTGATTCCGACTCTGGGTCACCATCCTTATCGCCCATGTTGTATCCAGTGCTATGGCCCTGTTGCCCCGCCCATTCTTCTGCACGAACTCCCGAGGTTTTGCCATGATTTCGCTCTTCAGAATGTGGGGCTTGTGCCCACCCACCCCATGATCCCAATAGGCCAGGCAAAAGCAGCAACCAAACCCAAAAAGCTGTATTTCTTGGTGTCATTTTCTGAAGAAGCGCGAAGATAAGAAATAAGGGTGATAAACGGAAAAAACGCCCTGAAATCCGGATATTTGCACCAAAATTCGAAATCATGCTGCAAGTGTCGGGAGTAACCCTAAAATTTGGTAAACGCGTTTTGTTTGAGGACGTCAATCTCAAATTCACTCAGGGAAATTGCTACGGAATAATTGGTGCCAACGGAGCTGGAAAATCGACTTTCCTAAAAATTCTATCCGGAGAGCAGGAAGCGAGTTCGGGACATGTGTCGGTTACGCCGGGTGAAAGGATGGCCGTACTTCGGCAAAACCATTATGCATTCGACGATTTTCCTGTTTTAGAGACCGTGATTATGGGGCACAAGGAACTCTATGATCTCATGAAAGAGAAAGATACGCTTTATGCAAAGGCCGATTTTAGTGACGAAGATGGCATCAAGGCGGGTGAACTTGAGCAACGATTTGCCGAAATGAACGGCTGGAATGCGGAAAGTGATGCGGCCAGTTTACTGAGCAGCCTTCAGATCCCGGAAGACCTTCACAACCGACTCCTGAGGGAGCTCGACAGCCGACAAAAAGTACGGGTGCTCCTCGCTCAGGCCCTTTTTGGAAATCCAGATATTTTATTGCTCGATGAGCCCACCAATGACCTCGACCTGGAAACCATCGACTGGTTAGAGAATTTTCTGGCCGACTACCCACACGTGACCCTGGTGGTGAGTCACGACCGTCACTTCCTCGACGCCGTGTGCACCCATGTCGTGGATGTAGATTTTGGAAAAATGAACATCTACTCGGGCAATTACAGCTTCTGGTATGAATCGAGTCAACTCGCCATGCGGCAAAAAGCTGATCAGAACAAGAAATTGGAAGATAAAGTGCGTGAGCTGCAAGAGTTCATCAGCCGGTTCAGTGCCAACGCATCCAAATCCAAGCAAGCCACCAGCCGCAAAAAGGCATTGGACAAAATTAATCTTGAGGAAATCAAGCCTTCCAACCGAAAATACCCGGCCATTCTGTTCAACCAGATGTTGCGCGAAGCTGGCGACCAGATTCTCGAAGTGAATAACCTTTCCGCATCGGTTGACGGAACGGTCTTGTTCTCTGGCCTCAACTTCCAGGTCAACCGGGGCGACAAAATCTGTATTTTATCGCGCAATAGCCTCGCCGTTTCGGCGCTCTACCGTATTCTGGCGGGTGAATTGCAGCCCTCAGCAGGAGAGGTGCGCTGGGGGGTTACGGTGCACAAGGCGTATCTTCCGGCTGATAACACACAATATTTCGATGGGAAAAACCTGAATCTGGTGGACTGGCTTCGGGAATACTCACCGGGCGACAAAGACGAACAATTCATTCGCGGATTTTTGGGTAAAATGCTCTTTTCAGGCGAGGAAGTACTCAAATCATGCACCGTTCTCAGTGGTGGTGAAAAAATGCGTTGTATGTTCAGCCGAATGATGCTCCAACAGGCCAACGTGCTTCTTATGGATGAGCCCACCAATCATCTGGATTTGGAATCGATTACTGCGCTCAATAATGGCCTCAAGGAATACAGAGGAACGGTACTGTTTACCACCCATGACCACACCCTCGCGCAGACGGTGGCCAACCGGGTGATTGAGGTGGGGCGCTACGGGTACCTCGACAAGCTCATGGACTTCGATGAGTTTATGCACAGCAAGGCCCTACTCGAGCCTAGAGCAGCCTTATACGTTTGAGCAAGTCCTCATTTTTTGGGGACCCTTACTATATCTCATCCATAGATCCACCAATGCCGCTGGAATCAAAATGCCCAGGGCCCCGATGAGATTGAACCACAAAAATGGCAGGGCCTCGGTCCAGTACAGAAACAGAATGAATCCCTGATTCACCAAAGCGAAGACCAGTACCCAACCCGAGGTGATGCGTTTCAACAAAAAGGCGCATAGAAAAACTCCCAGAATGACGCCGTAGACCAGTGACCCAAGGAGGTTGACCGCCTCAATGAGCGTGCCCAAATGCCGGGCCATCATGGAAAACAGAATGGCATAAACACCCCAGGCTAATGTGCTCCAACGACTAACCCGCAAGCACTCAGCGTCATCGGCATTCGGTCGAAACAAACGCTTGTAAATGTCTACCACTGTTGTGGCAGCCAACGCATTTAACTCACTGCTGGTGCTCGACATAGACGCTGCTAATATCATGGATACTATTAGTCCGATGATGCCTGCGGGCAAGCGTTCAAAAACATAATACAGAAAAATATAGTTGGTATCGCCCGAATCGCTGCCGGGCAATTCCTGCTTCGCCAATGCCTGGGCCCGACTGCGCAACCCATCAATCTTTCGCTGCGAATGATTCAATGCGCCTGCTGCCGCCTCAATTTGTTCCCCTGTCGGTTTCAGTGGATGCAACATGCTGGTTTTTCTTGCGTCGAGATATGCCGAGGCCGCCATTTTTCGCTCATCGAGCGCCTTCTTATGCGCCGCATCCAGTTTAAGAAATTGAACTTTGGCATTACCCGACACCAACTGATCGCGAAGTTCTGTATTAAATAAAAGTGGCGCCGGTTGAAAGAGATAAAACACAAACACCAATACGCCAACCAGCAGTATTCCAAATTGCATGGGGATTTTTAGCAGGCCATTCATGATCAATCCCATTCGCGATTGCTGAATCGATTGACCACCCAAATAGCGCTGCACCTGACTTTGGTCCGTGCCGAAATAGGAGAGCATCAAAAAGGTACCGCCCAGCAAACCACTCCACACCGTGTATTTTTCATTCCAGTCGAAGCGCCAATCCACTGCCTGCATTCGTCCCATGGCCCCGGCAACATCCAACGCCTCACCGATCCCTACCCCATCCGGAAGCCCATCTACCACCAACCAAGCCGACCAAAACATGGCAGCCAAAATGATTGCCATTTGCGTTTTTTGTGTACGGGCTACGGCAGTTGTACCCCCTGTGAGTGTATAACCCACCACCACTGCACCAATCACGAGGCAAGTAAGGTTCAGATCTACATGCAGTACAGCACTCAAGATCAAGGCCGGCGCGAAAATGGTGAGTCCCGCGGCCAAACCACGCTGGGTGAGAAACAGAAATGCCGCCAGCGTACGCAAACGAACATCGAAGCGATGTTCGAGGTATTCATAGGCCGTAATCACATTCATGCGGTAATAGAGGGGCACAGCAAGGGCGGCAATGAGCACCATCGCAATGGGCAAGCCAAAATAAAACTGCACAAACCGCATCCCTTCGGTATAAGCCAAACCTGGAGCCGACAAAAAAGTGATGGCACTGGCTTGGGTGGCCATGATCGACAGGCCTACCGTAAACCACCCCATGTTCCGACCCCGCAAATAATCCTCAGAGCCTGCAGTCTTACGCTGCGCGTACAATCCATACACCACAATCCCAACCTGAGTCAGTAGCAATACCCACCAATCCAATGCACTCATCGCCCTTAACGTTGCGGTTTTTCCTCTTGTCTGTGACCGGGCATCAGATCACTGCCGAGTTCAACCATGTTCGAGAGCAATCGAAATGCACCAGCCACACCCGCCGGCAATTGCCTAAAAAGGCTCAACCCTGTGTAGACCCACCAGCCCCTGCCTACCCTTCCAACCACCAAAGCGCCATTTTGCTCTTTTTCGCCCGGATCCGCCATAGACAACAAGGCATCGGCAGCGGTGCTGTCCCACCGTGCGGCATAATACAATCCACGTTCTTGTACCCATCCCCCAAAATCATCAGCGCCAATTTTATTGGGACGATTCAACAGAGGGTGATCCACATTCAAGAACTGTATGGGCGCCTCCTCCACCGTCGTGCGTTGACTGCCCAATTGCAGGCGAAAAGGGGCCAGGGAATCGCTCAACAATCCGCGACTGGTTTGGTATTGCATCACCACCGTGCCACCAGCAAGGGCAAAATTGCGCAATATGGGGTACAGTTTACGGTAATCCTCGTCGGTGTTTACCAAGCGTACCCCCAGAACCACCGACTGAAAATCTTGGAGCATTTCTGGCGTCCATTGACCGGCGGGGCGCTCTGTGACCTCATAGCCAAGGGCGCGCAATGCGTTAGGCGTTTCATCACCGGCTCCTGGAACATAAGCGATTTTGGCACGCCTTTGTTCTATCCCTAGATGCAGAATAGGAATGCTGGCTTCGGGCAACAAGGTAAGTTGCGGAAGATGCGGATAAGTCAACACCTGATGGTCGCGCGTATACTCACGCCCACCAACACCGGCACGAACCCTGACGACACCGGATGCTGCATGAGGTGAGGCGTCGACCACAAATTTGACGGTTTGGCTTTCCCCGGAGGTCAAACTGAAGAGGGTATGGATCTGTGGTTCAACACGCCAACCATTGGGCAATTCGAGTTGGATGGCCATAGGCCCCAAGGCAGCACTGGAGGATATCCGCACCCCGATCTGTATCGGCTGATCTCCTTTGTGAAGTGCCATGGGTTCGACAAACGAAAGATGGATTGGGGGCACAATGGTGAGTGGGCGATAACGTTCGCCTTCAGCAGGGTCGGTGTATCTATGCAAAACATCGACAGGCATCGCTATCGTTGCCCTTCTTTTCCCTGAAAAGATCGTGTAACAGGCCATGGCCTGTAGGGCTGCTGGGTGAGTGGCCACACCTACCCAGGTTTGACCTGGCAGGTCGAAAAAGCCAGTGCGCCCCGTGCGCCCTTGCAACCAAAATGGCTGAGAAAGAGGAAGGTCGCCCGGCAGGATCATGCGATGATCACGGGAAACGATTCGATTAAACGGAAGAAAAGTATCGATTGATGAAGTGCTGTGTACTTTTATTTGGTCTGTATTTTGGGCTGCCATGCCGTGTGCTCCACTTTCACGGGTTACCCAACGGATCGAATCGAAGCGCACCATACCGGGGTGTCTTCGGATGCTTTTCCACTGAATGGAAAGCGTATCCCCAGGGCAAACTGAATGTTTGGCAGTGGTTAATTCGTGCCAGATGCCAGCAGCATCCATCAACAGACGATCGAGGCGCGCTATTTCTTGCCGATGACGCGTATTTTCTGGCTCCTGCAACAATAAAAGACGGGCTGAAATCAAGTGAGGCAACATTTTCCAAGGCTCATCGATGCGGAAGGCACGTTCAGCGTCCGCCAAAGCCCGGAAATAGGCAGCTTTCGTGGCCACATTCCGCTCCCGTTCCGCCTGTTCCAATAAAATAGCGGTGAGCCCACCTTCAATTGAATCGCCCGCCAACCATTTCAGGTACTCCAATTCTTCACCTCTTTGCAAGGCCGAGCCGAAACCCTGACTCCGGTGCATCGATCGGCTTAAAGCCGCTGTTTCACCATAACTTCGACCAAGAATCGGTGAAAACCCCCCGACATCAACCGACTCCAATCCCTTTTTGTCGAAATCAGGCCGACCAAAAAACCACCAACTCGTATTCCAATACAGGGTTCGCGCTCTCCAGGCATCTACCCCATTTTTGAATTGATCTGGGAATCGCAAGGGGTCTGCGGCCGCCTCAAAAGCCTCCAATGCCAGTTGGGCCGAAGCGGTATGGTGGCCATGGGTAGCGCTTGGCTCTGGCGTGAATCGGGTGATGATGGCGTGTGGTCGAAAATATCGAATCACCCAAACCACATCAGCGAGCAGACTATCGCGATTCCACTGGCGAAAACTCTCTTCCGGTGTTTTGCTGTAACCAAAATCGTTGGCACGAGTAAAGAACTGCCGCGCCCCATCAATCGAACGGGCACCCATCAGTTCATACGTGCGAATCAATCCCAGCTCATCGCCCGCTTCCTTACCGATGAGGTTCTGCCCGCCATCGCCCCGCGTGAGCGATAAATAGGCCGCATCCACCCGCATACCCTTGGATAACCAAGTAAGCATACGGGTATTTTCATCGTCGGGGTGCGCCGCCAAATAGAGTACCCTCACCGGCATTTGCATTGCCCTGACCTCCTCCAGAAGTGCAGAAGAACTTATGCCACTCGTTGGACCAAAACCAGTTTGGGCAGTTAACCGAAAAGCGCAACAAACGAAGAGCAGGAAAAATGCAGGCGCGCGCTCAAATAGACTATTTCTTCTTGACTCCGCCACCTGGAATAACCCAACCTTTGATGGAAGCTTCTATTTCGGGCCTTGTCATTTCAAACCAATCACTGGTTTTGGCCTCGCCCACAGCGATGGCCTGACGGGCCGAGGCCAGAGCATCATTGATGTTGCCTGTCGCCGCAAGCGCACGGGCTTTGGTGAAATGAGGCATAAAATGCTCTGGATTCAACTCCACCGAACGCGCAGCAAATCGGAGGGCTTCAGCCGCACTACCGCCATTGGTGAGCAAATACGATGCAGCATTGTGGTGGGAATACCAATCGGCTTTTGCATTGTGAAAATACAGGTTGATGTTGTCCATGGCAAGCATCTTCAAATCGGTAGTTACACCAAATGACACACGCATCTTCTCCCAGCGCAGGACTACTTCGGCCCGATCCTCACCTGTCAATTCGACCGCAAAATTCAAACGCTCCTGCATGCGTTCGCTCATACTGGGGCGAACTGTGAAGCGCACCACATCCAACTCCTTTTTGTAGTTGGTAGAGCCCCATTGACCTTCATTAGAATTCAGAATGATGGTCCAGTTATCGCGGCCAGGAATGGTAAACAAGGCATATTTACCAGCCTTCACTTGATTTCCCGCAATTTGAACGGCCGTACTAAAACTGATTTCTGTTGCCGAATTCGCCCCCGTGCGCCAAACTTCATCGTAGGGCACCAAATCGCCCCACACTACCCGACCTTTCACGGCCGGACTGCTGTAAGTAACGCTCAGCTCGGTTACACCGACAACCTGCATCACACTGGCCTTCGGACTGGGTTGAGGCAAAATAAGCTGGGAAAAAGCAGGCGCGCCCGCTAAGGTGCAGATGAGCATGGCTGCAGAAATAATACGAATGTTGGAAGTGGTAAACATGTACAATAGATTTTGATTAAGGGTGAATGGAGTAAATGATTCTTGACAAACGCGAACAGGATGAAAAAGTTCGGAAAAGCCACTAAAAATACGAGATATGGTCGTTCGATTATTGAGACAATACACAGAGATTTGCACCATCATTCAAGAAACCGAATATCCTTATGAACCACACCTACCTTATCGTAGATCCTAGAATCGAGCCCCACATCGCCCTCATTCGTTTGAATCGTCCAAAAGAACTCAATGCGCTCAACCTTGAACTCATGGCGGAATTGCGCGACACCCTCAAAGAATTGGATCAGGACGATGAAGTGCGCGCTATTGTCATCACAGGCGATGATCGGGCGTTCGCAGCAGGTGCCGACATCCGGCAGATGTCCGATAAGGGCGCGGTCGATATGCTCCTCATCGACCAGTTTTCGACCTGGGATACCATCAAAAAAATCAAAAAGCCCCTGATCGCAGCCGTTTCTGGTTTTGCTTTGGGAGGCGGCAACGAATTGGTGATGCATTGCGACCTCGTGGTGGCCTCGGAAACCGCGCAGTTTGGTCAACCCGAAATCAAACTGGGCGTGATTCCCGGCGCCGGTGGCACACAACGGCTTACCCGGCAAGTGGGCAAGGTTCGCGCGATGGAACTGGTGCTGGGGGGCGAGTTTATCAGCGCCGAACAAGCACTGGCTTGGGGAATGGTCAACAAAGTCGTACCGGTCGAACTCTACCTCGAGGAAGCCCTTCGGATGGCCCGCCAGCTGTCGAGGCAGTCACCCCTCGCGATTCGGCTGGCCAAAGAGGCTGTCCTCAAAGCCCACGACGCCCACCTGGCCGAAGGACTGGAATTTGAACGTAAAAACTTTTACCTGCTGTTTGCCGGTCAAGACCAGAAGGAAGGCATGCAGGCATTCATAGAGAAACGCGCACCGAATTTTACAGGCCGTTAACCGGGCTCAATTGCCATCGAGAAGATTTCCAAGCCCGCCCAGGATGGAACCCTCCTCTTTGCGGCCGCCCACACCCGAACCATAACTCAATATACGCGCGGCCAGACGCGACACGGGCAGGCTCTGCAGCCACACCTTACCCGGTCCGGTGAGGCTGGCAAAAAACAGCCCCTCGCCGCCAAAAATCACATTCTTGACCCCGCGCACCATCTGAATGTCGTAATCGACCCCCGAAGTAAAGGCCACAATGCAACCCGTATCCACCCGCAACACCTCACCGGGCTGCAGGACGCGCTCCAGAATATACCCGCCGGCGTGCACAAAAGCCAGGCCGTCACCCTCCAGTTTCTGCATAATAAAGCCCTCACCGCCAAACAAACCCGTACCGAGGCGACGCTGAAATTCGATCCCAACCGCCACCCCCTTCGCCGCACACAAAAAGGAATCCTTTTGGCACACCACCTTACCGCCCAATTTCTGCAGGTCGATGCAGATGATCTTTCCCGCATAGGGTCCGGCGAAGGTGACCCGCGATTTGCCAGAACCTGTGTGGGTAAATGCGGTCATAAACAGCGATTCACCCGTAAGCAGACGTTTGCCTGCTCCCATGAGTTTGCCCAGGAAACCGCCTCCTTGCGTCGAGCCGTCCCCAAAAATGGTGGCCATCTCAATACCGGGGTCCATAAACATAAACGCCCCGCTCTCGGCAATCACCGTTTCCTGCGGGTCCAGTTCGATTTCCACACACTGCATTTCCTCGCCAAAAATGCGGAAATCTATTTCGTGATTATGTCTCATAAATTTTTAAATTTTTTAATTAGAAAACCAGTAACACATTCAATAATAGAAAAAAACCAAGTTGAAACGCCGCGTAGTGCAACAACACGGGGTTCGAACGGCGGATGCTGGCCATTTCGGCGAGCGACAACAAGACCAGGGAAAACAACCACCAAGCAATGTAATTGCGCATCGGCGCCACGAAGAGGCTGCCCTCCCCGGGCGTATCCCAGGACCAGAATCCGAGGAACACCGCCACCGGCTCGATAAAGACATCGACCAGCAGCACGGCGGTGGCCCCCATAAAGGGCCGGATTTCTGGCGAGATCTGGGCGGCGTAGGAAAGCTGGGAAGCGGCATAGACCAAGACCAGCCAGTTGACCCCAATCACCAGCGGCACCCCGGCAGGGGCATACCCCAACACGATACCGTAGTGGTAGGCGCCAAATACCGCGCCAGTAGCCACGCCATAGACCTCCACCAGCCAGCCTGCCAGACATCCCAGCAGGAGCAATACCGTATGGGGCATCGGCACAGGCCGCTCCATAAACCAAACATGAACAGCACCCAAAATCAAAACATAAGGCACGCAGAGCAGAAAAAACGGCTGGGTCGGGGGCCATGCCAAACCCATGGCGCCGAAACCATAAACCATTCCCCAAAAAATGAGAAAATAGCGTCGCACAGAGAGAAGATCGAGCCAACGAAACATCAGCGCCGGTGTTTTCTTATGGCCTTGGGATGAGGATGTGCGCGCGCAATCAAATCGGCGGTGATGGCTGCCGAATGGAGGCACAAAGGGATTCCACCCCCGGGATGAACCGTTCCACCACAATAAAACAATCCTTTGATCCGTCGATCACGGTTGGCTTGCCTGAGGAATGCAGACCACCGGCTGTTGGATGCAGGTCCGTACAATGCACCACCTACAGCGCCTGTATTTTTTTCCATATCGATGGGCGTGATCACCCTCTGCTCTTCCACCAGATTATTCAGATCAACCCCTAGTGCCTTACTCAATCGATCAATTGCCTCTTCACGCAACCGAAGCACCAATTCCTCCCACGGCAGATCTCTTTGAGCAGGAACATTCGCCATGACAAACCAGTTTTCATAGCCTTCCGGGGCATCGGCTGGGTTCTTCTTTGAGCTGATATAGACATACCAAGTCGGGTCTAAATCGACTGCGCTACGTTGCAAATGATGAAATTCGCGCCTATAATGAGAGGAGAAAAACACATTATGCAAGTCCAATTGGGGAAAAGATCCGCGTACGGCCCAATGAAACACCACCGCAGATGTGCTGAGCTCTTGAGACAAAAACCTTTGTTGCGCGTATTTGCGCGGCATCTGTTTGCGCTGCACTTGCAAAATGTCGTTGGCGCAAACCACAATGGGATAAATCTCTCGGTCTTCGCCCAACAGCAATCCTTTCAGACGTTTTTCATGGATCCAAAATCGATCGACCCTTGTGTTTAATCGGATATTCACCCCTAAATCGGTGGCTAAGCTGTACAATGCATTTCTCAGAGCAACCATGCCCCCATGTGGATAAAAAGCACCTCGATCTTGTTCGATGTGGGCGATCATGCTGAGTGTTCCGGGTGCCCTGTAAGGATCGCTACCGTTGTAGGTCGCGAATCGACCGAACAACTGTAGGCTGCGGCCATCACGCAACCACCTCTTTTGAAATTGATACATATTTGTAAAAATACCCAAACGGGGAATGGCAAACAGGCGCAGAAACGTACTTATCCTTAACAAATTGCGCCAATCATGAAGGGATCGCTCAATGAACACCGAGGCCGTGATGCGGTACATAAAAGCCGCTCGTTTTAGTAATGCCAGTACATTTGTGGCTGGTTCGCCGATTTTTTGTTCCATTTCCGACGCGAATCGCTCGGGATTCGACCAGGCATTGACCTGGGTTCCGTCGGGATAGAAATAGCGGGTCACCAATTCCAGCCTGTCGTATGTCACGTAGTCCGATAACCTCTTGCCGCAATCAGCGAAAAGTTGTTCCATGACTTCTGGTAGGGTAAATAAGGACGGGCCCCCATCGAAGCGAAACCCGTTGGCCTGGAAATCGCGCATTTTGCCCCCTGGTTCGGAAGCAGCTTCCAACAAATCCACCCTATACCCAAGGGCTGCTAGTCGCGCCGCAGCAGCCAATCCCGCTACACCACCCCCAACGATGGCTATATGCTGTCCAACTGCCTCATATTCTTCAGGAGCAGACTGCAACTTACGACGGTGTCGGCGAAGGTGCCCCGAAGAGGTTGTTTCCAATTTCAGATCACCATTTAAAGGCAGTTCTTTGTCCCTCTCCATCCGAAACTCAAGGGCCGGGTCTTTTAAACTTTGGTGGGTACGGCGTCTGTGTTTCATCAACTCATGGGGAACCGGTCATGCATGCTACGCTTTGCATTCAGCCTTAAAATTTCCCAAAAAAAAGAAAAAAACGGCTAACCTCAGCCTAAAGCCAAGAAAGACGGTGCGACAATACTGAACCGGCCAATAGCGCTGCCTTCTCAATATTGCTGATTCGAATTCTCGTGACCATGACCTGAGCCGGTGCTGTTCGCTTAATTTTCCGAAACAGATTCAAATAAAAACGGTAAGCGGTGAGCACACCCGTGCGAGCACCTCGTGGAAGCTGACAAATCCCCTCAAAAGCTTTCTTGAAATCCTCCTCAATATCGGCTTCAATTTCTTTTTTCGCTCGTTCGTCGAACTGTATGCCCAAATCAACCCCCGGAAAATAGGTGCGGCCCCTGTTCTCGTAATCGTCGCGGATGTCGCGCAGAAAGTTGACTTTTTGAAATGCAGCACCAAGGTGGCGTGCAGCTGGTTTGAGGCGCTCATAGAGTGGGTTATCGTCTGCACAAAACACACGCAAACACATCAAACCCACCACCTCAGCCGATCCATAGATGTAGGTATTGTATGAATGTTCCGCATAGGCTATGTCTTGTAAATCCATAGACATGCTGTCGAGGAAGGCTTGAATTAAATCGCGTTCAATCCCACATTCAGAGACCGTTTTTTGAAAAGAATCGAGCACAGGATTCAGACTGATGCCCCGGTCAATGGCTTTCCAAGTATCCTGTGAAAACTCCTGTAGTAGTTCAGATTTGTCGAAATCATGAAAGGTATCCACAATTTCATCCGCATACCGTACAAAACCATAAATCGCATAGATGGAATCCCTAAATTTCTTGTCAAATGCCATAATACCCATACTAAATGATGTACTATAGTTTCGGGTAATGATCTTACTGCATTCAATATTGGTGCGGCGGTAGAGTGATAGCATAGAAATGAATTATCGTCTTTAAACAAACAAAACCAACATTGGTTTTGAACAACTTATCCACAAGCACAATTTCCCTTGAAAGAAAATCAGGATAAGGGCCAATCGCGAACAATTTCACCTGTCACCACCTGCCCCGAAATGATGGTGGGTGGCACACCCGGACCGGGGATCGTTAGCTGACCAGTAAAATATAGGTTTGCCAACTTTTTGTGCCGCATGGAAGGCTTGAAAATCGCAGTTTGGGCCAGTGTATTGGCCAATCCGTAGGCATTGCCGCCAAAAGCATGGTAATCGCGACGAAAATCTGAGTGCGCATAACTGTGGCGAACTTCCACCTTGTCGCGAATGCCAACCCCAACCATATGTTCGAATCGATCCATCACCTGATGATAGCATCGCTCGCGCGCTTCTTCCGGATCGGGTAGGTCGACCGCCAGAGGCACGAGAATGACTAGATTTTCTTTTCCTTCCGGGGCCACAGTCGGGTCTGTTTTGCTGCTCAGGGATGTATAAAACAAGGGTTTATCCGGCCACGACGGGCGGGCATATATTTGCTCGGCATGTCGGTCAAACTCCTCATCGAAAAACAAGCTGTGGTGGGTGAGACCGGGGAGTGGCTCCTTAAGCCCGATGTAAAACAACAAACTCGACGGCGCCATGGTTCTGTTCTTCCAATAAGCTTGGCTATACTGCCGGTGAGTTGCCGGCAAGACCTGCTGTTCGATATGATGATAATCGCCCGCCGCCACCACAATATCGGCGTCATACGTCTTTTGGGTTGTGTGGATGCGTGTGGCATGCGCTCCGACACACTCAATCGACTGAACTTCTGCATTCGCGATGAGTTCCACGCCTTGCTCTTGTGCCAGTGCAACAAAGGCTTTCACAATTTCCCCCATTCCACCCATGGGATACCATGTGCCCAATGATAGATCCGCATAATTCATCAGGCTGTACAGCGCGGGGGTATTTTGGGGGGTAGCGCCTAAGAACAGTACAGGAAATTCCATGAGCTTTCGCAACCGTGGCTCTTTGAAATGGGCATATACATGGCTGCGCATCGACTGAAACACATCCATCTTGAGCATGTTCCTCAGGAGTGAAACACTGGCGTATTCCAAAACTGAACGATTGGGCTTGTAGACCAAGTC
>CAIVQI010000261.1 GCA_903908015.1 uncultured Bacteroidota bacterium | reverse complement strand
TCCCTCTTTCGCCACACCTTGGTGATCCATGATGCTCAAGTGGCAGACGAACATTTGCGTACTTTATCGCCCAGCTTTTTCGACCTACACCAAACCAAAACAGGGGCCATTGAGAATTTTGTGCGCAACCATTACCTGGGCTGCTGCATGGCGTTTAGAAAAACCTTACTGCTGAAAGCGCTGCCTTTTCCGCCTAAACTGGCCATGCACGACATCTGGTTGGGCAACGTAGCTGCTCTATGGCATGATACCCATTTTTTGACGGAGAAATACGTTCGCTACAGACGGCATTCAGACGCCGCCAGTACGACCGCCGCACCGAGTGGTTATTCAATTTGGCAACAGATACAGCTCAGGGGGCAACTGGCCTTGCAGCTCGGACAACAGTTGATCGGAAAATCATGAACCATCCACAAGCCTTCTTTAGCGTTGTTACTGTATGCTTCCAGGAAGCCCTCACACTGAGACATACGCTGCTCAGTGTGGCGATGCAGAAAGGGATCACTGTAGAACATTGGGTCATCGATGGTGGATCGACCGACGGAACGCTCGAGATTCTCAAGGAATGGGAATTGGCATTGAATAACCCTGAATCAAGGCGGGCAGAACCCGGATATCAATTCCATTGGATCTCGGAACCTGATCGAGGATTGTACGATGCAATGAATAAAGGTATCGCCCTTTCTACAGGAAAATTTATTGGCATTTTAAATGCTGATGACTTCTACCCACACCACAGGGTATTAACGCGTGTGCGTGGACAACTGGAGCGAAGCGGAGCAGATTTACTGTATGCCGATTTGAATTATGTAGAAGCCCGGGATTTTCGGCGGGTTGTACGCTCCTGGAAATCGGGAGACTACCACAATCGGTCGTTTCATTGGGGGTGGATGCCACCCCATCCTACATTATTTGTCAAACTAGAATGGTACAGGACATCTGGTGGCTACAGATTGGACTTTGGCACTGCTGCGGATTATGAGTTTATGCTGAGGATCTTTTTGGTTTATCAGGTGAATGTCACTTATTTGGCTAAAACAACCATTCACATGCGGATGGGCGGGGTGAGCAACAAGGGTTGGAAGGCCAGGTGGAAAGCCAATCGTATGGACCGCAAAGCCTGGTTGGTGAATGGCCTCAAACCATATTTTTTTACCCTCTTTTTGAAGCCGTTCCGAAAATTATCGCAGTTTAGTTAAGGCGCCATGCCCGTCCATGCCCGGGCAAAGACGCCTAAAGGAAGAAAAATTCCAGATTCGGGGGTAGGCAGATAAAGTTCTCCCGTATGTAAGCTGTCGTTGGGGTAGGCGTCACTGAGGAAGTTCCTCAAGACGAGTGATGACAGTCCGAGCGAATAGGCATTCACCAAGAGGAAATGGGCATCAGGCTCCAGTAACGCGCGCACATCATCCATCAAGGTGTGGATTTGGTCTTCCAGCTTCCATCGCTCACCAGCCGGACCAAGTCCATATGCTGGTGGGTCAAGCAATACACCGGAATAACGATGGCCTCGTTTTCGCTCCCTTGCCACAAACTTACGGGCGTCTTCCAGGATCCAGCGAATGCCATCGAGCCGACTCAATTTCATGTTTTCATGCGCCCAATCGACCACCTGCCGTACTGAATCAAGGTGAACAACATCGGCACCGGCCTGGCGGGCGGCCAAACTGGCACCTCCGGTGTACGCAAATAGGTTGAGTACTTTGGCAGGCTTCTTCAGCGCCCTTATACTGCGGGCAACAAACTCCCAATTGTCGGCCTGCTCAGGAAAAATACCTACATGTTTGAATGATGTGAGGGCAAGCCGAAACCGGAGGTGCAACGCATCGGACTGATAGTTGAGCTGCCATTCTGTCTTGCTGTCTTTACCCTTAAGGGGAATCCAACGTCCGCCGTGTGCCCCTTGTTGCACGAATCGCCAGTGGGCGTATTTGGTCCATTCCTCAACAGCGAGACGGGGTGTCCATAGGGCCTGAGGTTCCGGACGAATCAGAATTTGATTGCCCATCCGCTCCAATTTCTCCTTGCCTCCACAATCGATGAGGGTATATTCCGACCATCCTTTGGGGCAACGGGCCTCTATAACTGCACCAGCTTTACCGCCCATCGACTGATTCAGTGCGTCCGTGTTCGGGTCTCATGTGGGGGAATAGCAATACCTCTTGTATGCTGTTTTGGTTCGTCATGATCATGGAAAGCCTGTCGATTCCAATTCCGATTCCAGCCGTTGGTGGCATTCCATATTCCAGGGCTCGAAGAAAATCCTCGTCGGGCATCATGGCTTCAGCGTCTCCTCGTTTACCCAACTCAATCTGGGCCTCAAAACGTGCGCGTTGGTCGTCGGGGTCGTTTAATTCACTGAATGCGTTGGCCAGTTCTTTCCGGTTGCAGATCAGCTCGAAGCGTTCGGTGAGTTCGGGATTGTCGGCGTGTCTTTTGGCCAAGGGCGACATCTCTACGGGGTAGTCCGTGATGAAAGTAGGCTGAATGAGGTGTGGCTCCACACAATGTCCGAAAATTTCATCGAGCAGTGCAGGGCGTGTTGCCGATTCTGGAACATCCACCCCAAGCGTACGGGCTTCGGCCAGCAGGGCTTGGTCCGATAAGCTGCGCAGGTCTAGTCCGGCGAATGCCTCTATCGCACCATGCCAGGTATAGCGCGCCCATGGCCTGGCGAAATTGATTTTTTGGTCACCCACCACAACCTCCGTCGTTCCGTGAAGGCCCATGGCTACATATTCTATCAATTCCTCGGTCATGTCCATCATCCAGCGGTAGTCGCGGTAGGCCGCATAGAGTTCTACCTGGGTAAATTCGGGGTTGTGGTAGCGGCTCATGCCTTCATTGCGAAAATCGCGGGCAAACTCATACACCCCATCGAACCCCCCTACAATCAGCCTCTTGAGGTATAGCTCATTGGCAATCCTCAGGTAGAGCTTCATGTCGAGCGTGTTGTGGTGGGTGGTGAACGGCCTGGCCGCGGCACCACCATAGATGGGTTGAAGTATCGGGGTTTCTACTTCTAAAAATCCACGTTCATTGAAAAAATCGCGCATCAATTGGATCAAACGTGCGCGTTTACGGAAGACCTCCCGTACTTCTGGATTCACCACCAGGTCGACATATCGCATGCGGTGTCGTTGTTCGGGATCGTGAAACCCATCAAATTCTTGCCCTTGTTCGTCGCGTTTCACAATGGGAAGTGGCCGTAGTGACTTGCTGAGCAACGAAAATTGTTGTACCCGCAAGGATATTTCCCCCACTTGGGTGCGGAAAACATAGCCCTTTACACCAATGATGTCGCCGATATCACAGTGTTTTTTGAATAATTCAGCATAGGTGAATGATGCAGCATCGGTATCGAGTTCGTCTCGGTTGAGGTACAGTTGAATTCGTCCGGTTCCGTCTTGAAGTTCGGCAAAAGATGCCTTCCCCATGATGCGCCGGCTCATCATTCGTCCACCCAAAACCACTTCTTTCCATGTCTCAGCCTCGGCGTCCTGGTATGTCGATAAAATATTGGCTACGGTATGGGATATGGGTAGGTTGATGGAGGGGAATGGGTCGACACCGAGTTGGCGAATGGCCTCAAGGGCGTCGCGACGAATGCGTTCTTGTTCCGATCGTTCGATCATAGGGGGGTTATTGATGAAGGGGCAAAAATACGAACTAGGAAGCCTCTGTGTTTTCCACAGCGAAAGCCAGTTCTTGCAGGGCCAACCACGACATGAGGCCAGCTCCTGTTGTCAGTGCAGTTTCATCAATATCGAATCGGGGGGTGTGGACAGCTGCTGTGATGCCCTTTTCCTCATTTCGTGTGCCCAATCGATAGAAACAGGCGTTTGCATGTTGGCCATAATACGCGAAATCTTCGGCCGCCATCCACAAATCGAGGTCAACCACGTGTTCCTCGCCCAAATAACTGCAGGCCGCACCCTTCAGCCTGGATGTCAGTTCGGGCTGGTTGTTGAGGCATGGGTATCCTACATTGATGTGTACCTCGCATTGAGCACCTAAAGCGGCTGCGGTACCTTCGGCTATTTGTTTGATCAATTCGTGTGCGCGGTAACGCCAAGACTCGTCGAGGGTCCGAAAGGTACCCAGCACCTCCACTTCACTGGGGATAACATTGTATGTGCCATCGGCTTGCACGCGCCCGAACGACAATACTGTGGGGGTTGCCGGGTGTGCGTGTCGACTCACCACCTGCTGGAGTGCAACAAGGGTCTGTGCGCAGGCCATGATGGGATCAATGTTTTGATGCGGCTGCGCGGCATGTCCGCCCCTACCCCTGAAAACGAGCTTCAGTTCATCGGCCGAGGCCATGTACTTTCCCGACCTGAAGCCCACTTTTCCTGCAGGAATTAGCGGCATCACATGTTGGCCAACCACGGCCGAGGGAACGGGATTTTGCAGTACCCCATCGCGGATCATGAGCGAAGCTCCCCCAGGAAGCCGCTCTTCTGCGGGTTGAAAAATCAGGCGTACCGTTCCCTCAAAGGCATCGGTAAGCCGAGTAAGAATCCCCGCAACCCCGAGTAGGCTGGCTGTGTGGGCGTCGTGACCACAAGCGTGCATCATGCCCGGGCGCTTTGATCGATATTCGACCTCGTTCTCTTCCTGAATGGGTAAGGCGTCCATATCAGCCCTGAGGGCAACAAGCGCCCGATCCGGATTTCTGCCTCTAATATGCGCCACTAGTCCGTGTCCCCCAATCCCTTTTTGATAAGGAATTCCCATTTCATCCAATCGACCAGCCACATAGGCGGCAGTCTGCTCCTCCTCGAAGGAAAGTTCCGGATTCTGATGCAGGTATCTTCGGTGGCGCACCACTTCGGCAAACAATTCGGTTGATAATAACCGAATGCGTGACTTCAAATCAGGCGTGTCCATCGATAGTTAGCTTTTTTCCTGTATTCCATTACTCAATAAACACATCATCTGGCACCACGAAACTGGTTTTATATCCGAGTTGCCTGAATTCGGGTAACAATTGCTCAGCTTCTCTTTGGCTGCGAAAATCACCAATACGAACCCTGAAGTTGGGCTGTCGATAGACCAAATGTATGCTCATATTGGGGTATGCGACCTCCATTTCCTGTTTCAGTCGCATGGCCTCCGTGCGGTTCGGACCATTGTAGATCTGAATCCTGTATCCTGAGGTAGTTTCGCGCTTTCCGGTTCCTGTGGCTGGGCCACGATTCACTGGTTTTTCGGGCGTAACGGCGGTATCGGGCGCGGAGGTAGCCGGTTTTGGAATGGGTAAAGGAGCATCAACTACGGGTGCTGTCACAGGTGCCGCAACCGGTTCTTCTATGAACTCCTTATTTCGGTCACGCGATCCCGACTTTCCAAAAATCTTACGAAAAAGTTGGGCTTCGGCGGGTACTGCGCCAAGAAGCACAAACAACAATACCATTCCAAAAGTTACCCGCATATTCTTTGATTTAATTCCACTCGGGTTGAGTTTTTAATGAAGTGCCCCCCAAATTCAGCGCAGGGAGCAAAAATGTTGAAACAAGGTACGCACCCAAAAAGTTCGCTCTGCCACCGAGAGCCAGCTGAAACTATACCCGAATTCCGGACAGTAACCGGGGAAACTGCATCAATCAGCTGATTATCCTTGGGAGATCCCACAACACGTCTTGAATTTTTTGCCGCTGCCGCACGGGCATTGATCATTTCTTCCCACTTTAGGGCCAGCGATGATGGGTAGCTGTACGCGTGGTTCCTCGGGCAAATTCGTAGGTGCACCCACCTGGCCTCCCCTCGATGCCGATGAAGTGCTCGTTGTTGTGGCGGCCGTGGACGTAGATGTGCTGGTGTAGGTGGGGTGACTTGCCTGAAGTGCCGGACGCGCGGGCCGTACGGTTGGTCGGTGTTCCTGACTTTGCTCTGCGTCTTGAACCGGAATACCGGCCTGGAACAACAGGGTAACCGCCTCGGCATTGAGCTCACTCAACATATTCTCAAACAAATTGAATGATTCCATTTTATAGATGACCAAGGGATCCTTTTGTTCGTACACCGCATTTTGCACGGACTGTTTTAACTCGTCCATATCGCGGAGATGGTTCTTCCAAATCTCATCGATGAGCTGAAGTACGACCGATTTCTCCAGCTCCGTAATGATCTCCTGCCCCTGATTGCTCATCGCACGCTTCAGATGAACGCCCATTTGAACCCCACGATTTCCCATCTGTATGGGCACACCAATGAACTCGACCCGCTCCCCTTGCTCGCGGTGGACCGACTCGAGTACGGGCATCGCAAGCTCCTTAAGTTTGAGGTTTCGTTCGTCATAGTGGGTCAAAACACCCTCTGACATACGTGAAATGGCCTCTTCCTCCTTCATTTTGGCAAACTCTGAACTGTTGAATGGGGGCTCATGGCCAAAAATACGGATGGTTTCGAGGTACAATGCGTCAAAATCAGCAGATTTACTGTAGCGGGCAGCCAATTCTCCGGCCACATCCTCCATCATATGGCGCACATCCATACCAATTCGTTCGCCATGCAACGCATGCCGCCTTTTTTTGTAGATGACTTCCCTTTGCGCATTCATAACATCGTCATATTCGAGCAAACGCTTGCGTATGCCGAAGTTATTTTCCTCTACCTTTTTTTGAGCCCGTTCGATGGAGCGGGTGATCATAGAATGTTGAATCACCTCGCCTTCCTGATACCCGAAACGGTCCATGATTTTTGAAATCCGGTCGGAACCGAACAAGCGCATCAGGTTGTCTTCAAGGGAAACAAAAAACTGTGAGCTTCCCGGGTCGCCCTGACGTCCTGCGCGCCCCCTCAGCTGCCGGTCCACCCGTCGCGACTCATGACGCTCGGTGCCCACAATGGCCAATCCACCCGCCTCCCGAACACCAGGACCAAGCTTGATGTCTGTGCCCCGACCCGCCATGTTGGTGGCTATGGTCACATTTCCAGCCAATCCAGCCTCCGCCACAATTTCGGCTTCTCGTTGGTGTTGTTTGGCATTGAGAACATTGTGCTTGATTTTGCGCATGCTCAGCATTCGGCTCAGTAATTCAGAAATCTCAACCGAAGTAGTGCCCACCAACACCGGGCGTCCGGCGGCCACCAATTCCTCTACTTGTGTTATGATGGCTTGGTACTTTTCCCGCACTGTTTTGTAGACCCGATCCTCTTCATCGCGCCGGATGATCGGACGATTGGTGGGAATAACCACCACATCCAATTTGTAAATCTCCCACAATTCACCCGCTTCCGTTTCCGCCGTACCCGTCATACCCGCCAGCTTGTGATACATGCGGAAGTAATTTTGCAGGGTGATGGTGGCAAAAGTCTGTGTGGCAGCCTCCACGCGCACATTCTCCTTGGCTTCTATCGCCTGGTGCAAACCATCAGAATAGCGACGACCATCAAGCACGCGACCTGTTTGCTCGTCCACAATCTTCACCTTGTTTTGATCAACGATATATTCTACATCGCGCTCAAACAGGCAGTAGGCCTTCAACAGCTGGTTGAGGGTATGAATTCGCTCAGATTTAATCTGAAAATCGGACAGTAAGCGTGATTTTTGCTCTGCCTTTTCGCGGGCATCCAAGGCAGATTTCTCGATCTCAGCCACTTCACTGCCTACATCGGGCATGATGAAGAACTGGGGATCTTCTCCGCTTGCTGTGATCAGTTCGATGCCTTTTTCGGTGAGCTCTATGGTATTGTTCTTTTCGTCGATCGTAAAAAACAGGGGCTCATCGGCCTTATGCATTTCCTTTTGCTGGTCCTGCATGTAGAAGGCCTCAGTCTTTTGCAACTGTGCCCGAATGCCCTGTTCGCTCAAAAACTTAATCAACGCCTTATTCTTGGGCAATCCGCGGTAGGCACGGAACAAGGCCAGCCCCCCTTCATCGGTTTGTCCGGCAGCCAACAGCCTGCGGGCATCACTGAGGGCCGTGTTGACGAACCTTTTTTGGGCGTCGACGAGCCGTTCGATCCGGGGCTTCAGTTCCTGAAATTCATGGATATCGCCCCGGGGGGTGGGTCCAGAAATGATCAGTGGTGTACGGGCATCGTCGATGAGAACGGAATCTACCTCATCCACCATTGCAAAGTGGTGTTTGCGCTGAACGAGCTCATCGGCAAACCGCACCATATTATCGCGCAGGTAGTCGAAACCAAACTCGTTGTTGGTACCATAGGTGATGTCGGCCCGATAGGCTTTTTTCCGCTCAGCTGAATTGGGGGTATGCAGATCGATGCAATCAACCGTTATGCCATGAAACTGGAAAAGTGGACCGTTCCAGGCCGCATCGCGTCGCGCCAGGTAGTCGTTGACCGTCACAATATGCAATCCCATCCCGGAAAGCGCATTCAAGTAGGCGGGAAGGGTAGAAACCAGTGTTTTACCCTCACCAGTAGCCATCTCGGAGATCTTACCAGAGTGCAATACCATGCCCCCAATCAACTGCACATCATAATGGACCATATTCCACACCACCTCATTGCCCGCGGCACGCCAACGGTTGCAATAAATAGCATGATCGCCGTCAATCCGAACAAAATCTTTAGAAACTGCTAATTCACGGTCCATCTCTGTGGCCTGAACACGGATCTCCTCATGCTCTGTAAAGCGCCGGGCTGTTTCCTTCACAACAGCAAATGCCTCGGGCAACAAATCATTGAGGACCTCCTCAAGCTGCTTGTCACGCGATTTAATAAGCGCATCCAACTGCTCATAAGCCTGGGTTTTCTCTGCAGTCTGTTCGGGTCGGAAGGCATCTGCATCGGCCCGTAGCTGTTCAATGTCCTCCTCCAAATTTTTGAGAGACTCTTTGATTCTCGAACGAAACTCGATGGTCTTGGCCCTCAAATCATCGTGGTTTAGGTGCTTATACTCCTCAAACCAACGATTAATTTCAGCCACCCGGGGTAGCAAGTCCTTAACATCCCGATCCGATTTCTTACCAAACAACGCGGTAATGATTTGCTGCAGAAAACCCGCCATAGGAATTACTTATTTAAACAGCGCAAAGTTACACATTAGAAGTCTCCCCGGCTTTATATTTGCCATGTCTTAGGGGTGCCCTTCGGGGCTGAGATTATACCCATTGAACCTGATCAGGGTCATGCCTGCGAAGGGAAGATGTTATCCATTGTTGCTTGTCGGCCCCTGCCAAGCATTTGTTTAACCCACAAATGCCCTTGAACGATGCGCATTTTATCCATTCCATTGGTTGCTCTTCTCCTTTCATTGATCTTTTTTGGCTCAATTTATCATGTCTCCTACGCCAAGACCCCGGTGACGGGGAAACTCATCGACCAGCGCCACGGAAAACCCATTGCCGCAGCAACGGTGGTCCTCGAGCCTGGCCAGGCTTATGTATTGACCGATAGTTCGGGTCAATTCACCCTAACGGGCCCCGGTCTTGGCCTGCGCATGCATCTTCGAATGAGTCACCTCGCCTACCATCCCATCGACACGATGTTCACCCTGACTGAAGCGATCGCAACCCCTCTTGTTTTCTACATGGTTCCCCGCATTCAGGAATTGATGGAAGTATCGGTGATGCCCTTTCCCGCCAGTGAGCGCACACCGATCGCTTTCACACGCCTTACTGCCAAAGAATTACAGCCAGGAAACCTCGGACAAGACCTGCCCATTCTGTTGCAGCAATCGATCGCTGTGGTATCGCATTCCGATGCCGGTACGGGCGTGGGGTATACTGGCATGCGGATCAGGGGCTCAGACGGCACCCGCATCAATGTTACTTTAAATGGCGTACCCGTGAATGATGCAGAATCGCAGGGCGTTTTCTGGGTTAATATGCCCGATTTGGCGGGCTCAGTCGACGAAATACAAATTCAAAGGGGCGTTGGCACCAGCACCAGTGGCACAGGTGCATTTGGGGGCAGCGTACACATCAAAACACAACTCTCTGATGATACAGCAGGGGTACGGATGAACTTGAGCGGGGGCTCGTTCGGTACGCTTCGCCAATCACTCGCCGTGAGCAGTGGGGCGCTCGAGGGGGGGTGGCAGTTCGGTGGACGACTGAGCAGGATCCGTAGTGATGGTTACATTGAGCGAGCAAGCGCTGATTTAAGCAGTTTGGCCGTCGGCGCTCTGCGCCAGGGGCATCGCAGCCGGCTTGAATTGAATGCGATTCAAGGCCATGAACGAACCTACCAGGCCTGGTATGGGGTTCCTCAGGATTCATTGGCAGTGCGACGAACTTACAACCCCGCAGGGGCATTTTTTGATGCGCAAGGCAAGACCGCCTACCATCCCGATGAGGTCGACAATTACCAACAAGACCACTACCAAGGCATTTATGAGTGGCAAGCACAACCGAATTGGGCCCTAAAGGGGACGGTTTTTTATACCCGTGGAAAGGGCTATTATGAACAGTATAGGGCCGATGAACCCTATGAGCGCTATGGGTTACTGCCCTTTGTTTTGGACGGTGATACCCTTCTCAGTACCGACATGGTCCGGCGTCGTTGGCTCGACAATCATTTCTATGGCAGCCTCCTACAAAGTGAGTGGACCCAAGGGCGCTGGAATGTTCAGTCGGGCGGTGGATGGTATGAATATCGTGGTGCCCATTTCGGTGAAGTGATTTGGGCCCGATTGTCGCCCAGTCAATCACTGCCCAGCCGGTATTATGAAAATAACGGCCATAAAACCGAATATCATCTGTATACCCGTACAGAATGGATGGCTCAATCGAATTGGCATCTCTTCGGAGACGTTCAGTACAGATCCGTGGATTATCGTTTTGAGGGCCTCAACAATCAAAACTTAGCGGTAGATCAGCGGGTACCGTTTCGGTTTTTCAACCCCAAGGCAGGAGTCAACTGGCAAGCTGCTCCACGCTTGCGTTGGTTTGCCTCCGTGGCTGTAGGCCATCGAGAGCCGGTGCGAGACGACCTCACAGCCTCGACCCCCGAAAGTCGTCCGACTGCTGAGAAACTCACAGATTGGGAGACAGGCATCAGTTGGAAGGGCCGAAATACACAGTGCGACGTACAGGCTTACTACATGAAGTATCGCGATCAATTGGTGTTGAACGGGCAAATCAACGATGTAGGCGCCTATGTACGGGTGAATGTGCCCGAAAGCGATCGCTTGGGACTAGAAATATCATGGACGACCCGCGTACACCGTAAATTGGCATGGGCAGCCAATCTGTGCCTGTCGCAAAACCAGGTACGCAACTATACTGAGTATTTTGATCTGTACGATGCCAACTTCAATTATTTAGGGAATGTAGGTGGACAGACACAAGTGGTGGCGCCCATTTCATTCTCGCCTGGCATAACCTCCGGATCAACGCTCAGTTGGTCCCCATTGAAGGCCCTTACCATCCATCTCATGAGTCGCCATATTGGTCGTCAGTTTCTCGATAACAGCGGTGATGCTGCCAGGGCACTTCCGGCATGGACTGTTCATGACCTGCGCATCGACCATCGGATTGATTCGCGCAGCCAACGCCCCGCCATACGACTCAACTTGCAGATCGGGAATATGTTGAACAGGCGCTACAGCGCCAATGGCTATACCTACCCTTATCTATTGGACGGAAACTTGGTTCGCGACAATTATTATTTTCCTCAGGCGACGCGCAACGTACTGATTGGGTTGCAGGTCGAATTTTAGACCCTGATGCTTTTTACCTATTTCTTGCCCTTTTGAATTGGGGTAAGGAAATAGGAGTAGGAAAGTGCATATCGATTGTCAGTTGTTATTTGAATGGTGCGTTGAAACGCCAGCGCTTCAAGCGTCATGTCTTTCCGTTCCATAACGATGAACTTTTGCTTGGTCTGGTCTGGGTTGTCGGGCAAAAATGAGCGATGCACCGTCCATTCGACCGGAATCGTACCAGAATAGTCCGATTCAATTTGACCGTCTACCCACCAGCCTTCTGGGCCCACTGCTTTGTTGCCTTCTGTCATGAAACGACCCCGACGAATTTTTCCGATATCGGCCCCCGTCAGCACGGATTCGCCTAACTCAATATGTAGTTCTTTGCCGTTTGGCAAAGCATCCAGCAACTTCACTGGGGTAGGCGGCTGATGATCCGACTCCATTTGCAGTGGAATTTTCATCAAACCAACCGAATTGCTTAAAGGCTTAACCAAAAGCGTGGCGCGCGTGGATGGTAGTTGACGAAACTGACTATCAGTAACCGAAACAGCACTGAAATTCCAATCCTCTTTGATCAATAACGAAACCTCATCTTCCCTAGCTGTGGCGGTCCAAACGCCAGTACCTGTACCCCCAGACGCGGTCATTCGAAACAATGGCGCATGGCTTGCGCCCGAAGAATAAGCATGAAGGCTTGGATGACCCACCAATGAGCATTCATTGAAGGCGAATGGCGCCCTTAAACTCACATCCAAGGCCAGTCGGGCCTTACCAGATGTTTTCAATCGGTAGGAATAGGCGCAATCTACCTGCCTGGTCTCTACCCAAACCTGGATGGTGCCAGCATCCCAAACCCCTGGCACCACCAGCTTGATCCGGTAGCCCGAGGGCTCCATAGATTCCAGCGCGTTCTTCCAATCGGCGCCTGCCGACCAATACATAATCTGCCGAACCGGAATGTTGTGTGTTTCTTGTCCGGCCGTTAAAACCAAAACCTCTCCTTTTTGGTCTATGCCTGCAATGACTCCATTGTATCCAATGTTTTCACTTCCGTCGAACGTCTCCACCGCGACTTGCCGGCCAATATTTAACGAAAGCAGGGATGCAAAATCTGACACAGCGCGCTGTCTGCGCACCGAATCGCGCAGGGTTTGGATGATCAGGGATGGTTTTGGGCCCTGCTGCGTTTCAGTACCAGTTATTGACGCCTTTGAGGGCAGATATGACCAGTATACCCGTTCTGGGGTCAGACCGAGGGGTAGTTCTATGATCGCTGTTCCTTTGGAAATCGGCGTACCCTGGTATTCCATGATGGCCAAATTTCCAGGCGATACGTGAAGAGCAACAGCTTGGAAAGCCTTATTTAATTGGGCATTGGCGGACCACATCCACCCCAAAAAAAAGAGGCCTGCAAAGAACGAACCGGATATAAATTGTTTCCCCATCATGCTTACCATAAATTAATCTTTTTTGTTGCGCTTAAGATCCACCAGCATTTGTCGGATCTCGCCTTGCCGGCTGCGTGGGCATACCAAAAGGCCGTTTTCGGATTCAATGACTATATATCCTTCCAATCCAACCAAAAGCATGGGCTTGTCGCTGCTGCTCATCACCAAACACTGGGCGGAATCGAAGGTTGCGACTTGTCGACCCGATACGGCATTGTCTAGATAATCATGCTCCCTAACCCTATATACCTCTTCCCACATCGTAATGTCTGACCAACCAAAGTTGCCTACAAGCACCTTCACTTTTGGGTTGTTGTAGAGTATACCCTGACGAAATGAAACGGGTGGACATTGCTGATAAAGCCTCAAAATACCATCCCGTTCTTTTGGGGTTCCCCAGATCCCTTCCATTTCCCCAAACAACTGCACCAGCTCGGGCAGGTTTCGTCGGTATAAGTCGAACAACACAGAAGCACGAACCACCTTGATGCCCGAGTACCAAAGGAAATCCCCCGATCGAAAAAATGCATTGGCAATTTCCTGCGTTGGATTTTCAGTGAACGTCTTAACCGCACAAATGGGGTTGTTGTCGGGGTTGGGATAGTACTGTATGTAGCCGTAATGAATATCGGGCTGGTGCGCGCGTACGCCTGTCACCACAAGCTCATCATGTTCTGCAGCATACTGAAGTGCAGGCTGAAGGTTTTCTATGAATTGCGCTGAATCCACCACGAAATGGTCGGAAGGCAGAATGAGTAAGAGGGCATCCGGATTCGTTCGCAAAATCCGAATAGCGGCATGTAGCGTGGCAACCGCTGTATTCTTTCGAATGGGCTCGGAAATGATCGACGTGCGGGGGAGCTCAGGCAATTGCTGGCGGGCCAGGTTTGTCCACCCATCGAGCGTCACCAGGTGGA
>CAIVQI010000260.1 GCA_903908015.1 uncultured Bacteroidota bacterium | reverse complement strand
GACCGGAGCGGGAATTCGGGCCCGCTGCTTCCAATCGATTCCCGGGGTCATGCAACTCATCGCCCCGGAAAAAGGACAGTCCACAACTCCCCTTAAACACGAACAACAAAACCACATTTCGGCCTTCGTATGTATAGCAAGGCACGCCCCACTTGCACAGTTCGGTGAGTCCAGCTTGCAATGCTATGGCCCGCAATTGCTGGAGCATGGCAGACCACCGGTGGACCTTACAATCAGGCGTGCCGCCGAGGGCACAACGGCCACATCCCATGGAGAAAAAGTCATCAGCGCTGCGGGTCACACCCCAAAAGTAAGCAAAGGGCATCAAAACTAACAACTGTTCATAAAAACATCTATTTTTGCGAACGATTGTTCGTATAAAAGTTCAGCATGAGGCTTAGATCCGCCCCCCTACGAGGAAGCAAACAGAAAATTTTTCACGCCGCCATTCGCTTGTTTCGTGCCAAGGGATTTTCTGCAACCTCCATGCGTGACCTGGCAGCCGCCTGTGGAATGGAAGCGTCGTCGATCTACAACCACTACTCTTCCAAAGAGGAAGTGCTCCAAAACATCCTTTTTGAGCGCGCCACCGAATTTTTTGCTCAGCTCGACCCCATATTGCGCATGGATTTACCTGCCCCCATGCTGTTGCGTATGGCGGTTGACCGACACGTTCGGGTGGTGACCAGCGACGTTGATGCTTCCATGGTGTTTGTTCAAGAGTGGCGGCATCTTACCGAACCCCATTTAGATCATTTTATTAGCCTACGCCATCAGTACCGCGATTACTTCATCGAGATTTTGCAGAAGGGGATACGGACCGGTTTGTTCCGACCCATCAACGAGAAATTCGCCGCCGTTGGCTTGCTGTCGACCTTAAACGCACTGCATGAGTGGTACCGCCCCGATGGACCGCTGAGCATCAGCGAAATAGCCCGACAACTGAGTGATCAGTTGCTCTTCGGATTTATGTCTACCCGAGAAGACGACCTCGGCCCTGTAATGAATACCGAAGAATGGAACAACAGCGGGAACCTCGAGTCAGTCAACCGCAACACCTAACCTGCCCATCAAATAGAATCATAAACTTTTAAACAATAATATTATGTACGGAGGAGGATATATCCCTAAAGAAGAAACCCGGAAAACCGTGGTGAACGATGATCCAGACATGCTGGCCGCCTTCGAAGCGCGTGTGGCCAGGGGTGAAAAAGTGGAACCCCGCGATTGGATGCCCACCGAATACCGCAGGCAACTCATCCGCATGATCGAACAACATGCCCACTCCGAGATCATCGGCGCGCTTCCGGAGGGCACTTGGATTACGCGGGCGCCGGGTTTTCGCCGCAAACTGGCCCTCATGGCTAAAGTACAGGATGAAGTTGGTCATGCCCAATTGTTGTACAGCGCCGCTGAGACCTTAGGAAAACCGCGTGAAGCCATGATCAACGACCTGATCAATGGAAAGTCGAAATACTCGAATGTATTTAACTACCCTGCCAAAACCTGGGCCGATGTGGCCGTAATTGGATTTTTGATCGACGCCGCGGCCATCGTGAATCAGGTAGCCAACAGCAAGGGCTCTTATGGTCCTTATTGCCGCGCCCTGGAACGGATCTGCTACGAAGAGAGTTTTCACCTGAAGCAAGGACACAGCGTATTTGTGTACCTGGCTACTGGCACCCCCCTTCAGCGCAGCATGCTTCAAGATGCCCTCAACCGCTGGTGGAAGCCCATCATGCATTTTTTTGGTCCATCCGACGAAATGAGCGAACACACGCTCACCCTGATGAGGTGGAAAGTGAAAATGGCCACGAACGACGATATGAGGCAGCAATTTTTGTCGCTTTATGTCCCGAAAATACAGGAGTTGGGATTATCCCTGCCAGATGCTGAACTCCGCAAGGATGCCGACAGCGGCAAGTGGTTGTTTGGCGACCCCGATTGGGCAGAATTTTTCGCCGTCATCCGCGGTAACGGTCCCTGCAATGCCGAGCGCCTGGCCGTGCGCAAAGCGGCTGAAGTGAACGGTGCTTGGGTACGAAAAGCCCTGCAACAAGCCGATGCCCGCTACGTGACTCCGCTGGCTTAATCAATTCCTCTGTCTTTCATATGCCTCTGGCCTAAGTGCCCAACCTGGCATCATAAACCCCTCTGGCTCCAATCAAGCCCTTATGTCTGTAGAAATTCAATCCCTCGATCCACGTGTGAACCGACTCGGCCTGCATACGCATGAGCCTGGTTCGCCCGATACGCTGCCGCCCCACGACCATTGGGGCACCTATCAGGTGTTTCACCAGAAAAAACGGGGCGATCGCCACACGGCCGTTGGCATCGTTCATGCACCCGGTCCTGAATTAGCGATGGCTTACGCCAAAGAGCAATTCGGCAGGCGGGGTGAAACAGCCAACCTTTGGGTGGTAGATACCCGTCATGTGATGGCCCTCGATTATATTGATCAGGATATGTTTGCCACGACACCAGAAAAAACATACCGCGACCCGGGAGGGTATAAAGTGAATGATAAAATTGATGCATACCGCGAAAAAATGAGCCATGAACATACCCCATAAGTCATTCCCCATCGACGATGCCCACCGCGAGCCGCTTCGCCACTTACTCACCGCGCTGGCCGATGACCACCTCATTTTGGGACACCGTCATTCTGAATGGACCGGACTCGGACCTATTTTGGAGGAAGACATTGCATTTTCATCCATTGCTCAAGATCAGATGGGCCATGCCTTGGGCTTTTATAGCCTGCTCCACGAACACTTGGATGCACCAGACCCCGATATACACGCCTTCACCCGGCAGGAAACCGACTTCAGTTGTTGCCAACTGGTGGAGTGGCCGATTGGTGACTACGACTTCAGCCTAACGCGTCATCTGTTTTTTGACTTGGCGGCTGGCCTGCGCATGGAAACTTTATCGCTTTCCAACTTTAAGCCTCTGGCGCAATTGGCCACAAAAATCAGAGGGGAAGTAAAGTATCATATGTTCCATGCCAAAACCATGGTCAGCCAGCTGGGCAAAAGCAGCGATGAAACGGCCAGGGCGCGCATGCAAACAGCAATCAACAGGCAATTTGGATTGGCATTGGGCATGTTTGAACCACGTGTGGGGGAACAACTGCTCGACGAGGCCAACATCGCCCCCATTGAATCGAAATGGAGGGATCGTTGGTTGGAGGCGTTGAACGCCGTTTTGGACGGTACGGGCCTGCACATCCCCGACCCAGAACGCATCGAGCCGGTGTATGGGGGTCGCAGAGGCTACCATACGGAGTACCTCCAACCGCTCCTCAATGAAATGACCGAAGTATTTCGCCTCGACCCCCAGGCAGAATGGTGAATCCAGCCCAAGAACCCCAGGGTGTTGCCCCGAAGGCACCCCCTGTTGATGCCATTTGGGAGGCGCTTCGACAGGTGATGGACCCTGAAATTCCAGTTTTGTCGGTTGTCGACCTCGGCATCATCACAGGGGTTGAGGTATCGCCCGACCAATCGGTTATCGTTCGCATGACCCCCACATTCGCCGGATGTCCTGCCATTCGGCTCATGGAAAAGCAAGTGGGCGAGGCGGTCGAACAACTGGGCTACACGCAAGTGCAGGTGGAAACCGATTTCAGCGTCACTTGGAACAGCAACCGCATCAGTGATCATGGCCGTGAAATCATCCGTCATTTCGGCTTGGCGCCGCCCCCGAAGCACAATGGAGAACCCGACCTCGACCGATTAAAGCACACCGAATGTCCGTATTGCGCATCGGCCAATACCACCCTCAAAACCCCATTTGGCCCTACCTTGTGCCGATCCATGCACTATTGCTTCGACTGTCTGCAAGCTTTTGAGCAGTTCAAGCCGGTCTGAGTTGTTCTATCCGATTGTGCCTTATATTTGTCGGCATGGTATCATCGACCACCGGCTCTATCGAGGTGCGGGTTCAACCCGAATATAAGCCTGAACACTCCACCCCACACAGCCGGGGATATGTGTTTGCGTATCATGTTTGCATCATCAACCACGGACAATTACCCATTCGGATGACAAGGAGACAATGGTTTATTGCCGATGGCCCAGTCATTCGACGTGAAGTATCAGGTGAAGGATTGGTGGGCGAATACCCAGAAATACAACCCGGGGGCCGGCATGAATACAGTTCCTATTGTCCGATCGTGAACCCACTCGGACGCATGCATGGTTATTTCCTTGGCCATCTTCCATCTGGAGAAAAACTAAGGGTTGAAGTGCCTGCTTTCACGCTTGTTGCACCATTTATTCTTTCTTGAAGCACCGCCGTCGGTGCTGCCCCAACCCTATATCATATGCACACCCAAAAAACCCTTCACATGCACAATTTTGGATGGTCGGCGCGCTATTTAACAATTAGATAACATGAAAAAGGGCCTCTCATTCACTTGAATGTGGCATTTTACACCCGATTTTAATCAATGAAACGCCGCAAACCAGTCGACCCTGCTGTCGGTTCACCTGTCCGGTATTTTGGCACGTCTGCAAGCCCACTTTTGGTGCACCTGAACACGGAGCGCAGATTCTACCTCATCGTATTGGTATTGTTGGTGTTGTGTGCGGCCTTTTCTCCTTATCCCCAGTTGGCCATGTGGTTGGGATTTATGTTGGCCGGCTATTCGGCGGTAGCCAACGACAGCATCCAAACCATCGGCACCTTCATCGCTTCGAACAATCGATATCCATGGTATTACCTATGGCTCTACATCGGTGGACTGTTCGTATTGGCCATCTTGATCAGCTGGTCGCTCTACGATGGGGACGTATCCTACCAGAGGTTGCAAAGCAAAGGACTCACCGAATCCCCGTCTGAATTTTCCTTTCTTCAATTAGCGGCACCCGTCATTCTGTTGGTTTTGACGCGTTTGCGTATTCCTGTGAGCACCACTTTTATGTTGCTCACATCATTTTCTGGAACCTTAGGAACGGTGACGGGCATGCTTCAGAAAAGCGTATCTGGATATTTCATCGCGTTTTTTGTAGCTCTTTTTATATGGTGGCTTTTTTCAAAACCCCTTCGCTGGCTTCAAAGAGGTGATGCCAGTCAGCTTTGGACTGGCTTTCAGTGGATCACCAGCGGTACTTTATGGTTTCTCTGGATTGCCCAGGATGCCGCCAATATTGCTGTTTTTCTTCCACGCAGTTTATCCATCCCGCAACTCATCTTTTTCTGTGCATTTATTTTCGCTGGTTTGGCCCTTCTGTTTTATTTGAGGGGGGATAAAATCCAAAATGTGGTTGATGAAAAATCAAATGTTGTGGATGTACGTGCGGCCACAATGATCGACTTGGTCTATGCAGGTGTACTGTTCTGGTTTACATTGGTGAACACCATTCCCATGAGTACCACCTGGGCGTTCATCGGATTATTCGCTGGCCGAGAAATTGGCATGTCGCTATCGGGTTATCATGGTGATTCGCGCTGGAAAAAAACCTTTAGCCTCATCGGCAAGGACATCCTCATGGTGGGCATTGGCCTTTTGGTCTCCATCCTCCTGGCCATTGCCGTAAACAGCACGATCAGAAAGGAAATCCTCGATTTGTTTTAGCACCGGTTCTGGGCTGATTGCGACATTTTCCCCTTCCTCGGCGTATCTTTGCACTTTCTGAAATTTCTATCGATATGCAGCTACATTTTACCGAAGAACACGAAATGATTCGCCAGGCGGCGCGCGATTTTGCACGCAATCAATTGTTGCCTGGGGTAATCGAGCGCGACAACCATCAAAAATTCCCGGCCGATGAGATCCGCATGATGGGCGAATTGGGACTGATGGGCATGATGGTGAGTCCGCAATACGGTGGAGGGGGTATGGACACCATATCTTATGTATTGGCCATGGAGGAGATCTCCAAGATTGACGCGTCTGCTTCGGTCTGTATGTCGGTCAACAATTCCTTGGTGTGCTGGGGCATTGAAAGCTATGCCAGCGAGGAATTGAAACAGCGATATCTGCCCGACCTCACCGCTGGCCGTAAAATCGGTGCCTTCTGCTTGTCGGAGCCCGAAGCAGGTTCGGATGCCACCTCACAGCGCACCACCGCCATCGATATGGGCGACCATTATCTGTTGAATGGAACGAAAAATTGGATCACCAACGGCAACAGCGCATCAGTTTATATCGTGATCGCGCAAACCGATGTGGACAAAGGCCACCGGGGCATCAATGCTTTTATTGTGGAGCGCGACTGGCCTGGTTTTCAGGTGGGGAAAAAGGAAGACAAAATGGGTATTCGGGGCAGCGACACGCACAGCATCATGTTTACGGATGTGAAGGTCCCGAAAAGCCACCGCATTGGAGAGAACGGCTTCGGGTTCAAGTTCGCCATGAAGGTGTTGTCGGGTGGACGGATTGGCATCGCAGCTCAGGCACTGGGCATTGCTTCTGGAGCCTACGAGCTTTCGGTTCAATACGCCAAGGAGCGCAAGGCCTTCGGAACAGAAATCATGAACCACCAAGCAATTCAATTCAAACTGGCTGATATGGCCACCGAAATTGAAGCGGCCCGTTTGCTGTGCCTCAAAGCGGCTTGGTTGAAGGATCAGCACCTCGATTACGACAGTGCGAGTGCGCAAGCCAAGCTGTTTGCTTCTTCGGTCGCCATGAAGGTAACCACCGAAGCGGTTCAGGTGCATGGCGGCTATGGCTATGTGAAGGAATATCATGTGGAGCGTTTGATGCGCGATGCCAAAATCACCCAGATTTATGAGGGCACCTCTGAGGTGCAGCGCATTGTGATTGCGCGGAGTCTCTACAAATAGTGTAGGTCGACTGTGAGCAGTCACCATTTTGTTCGCGAACTCCAGGAACCCACTTTGGTGGTGGCCAATGGGGATGCGTGTAGTCGCGCCTTAATGACTGCATTATTGGAGTGGTGTCCGTATGTGCTGGCGCTCGATGGCGCCTATGATCGCCTCAAGGCCATGGACATAGCGGTAGATGCGGTTTTGGGCGATTTCGATAGTACGGGCTTACTTTCCCCTTCTGATCAGCCTGTTGGGGTGGGCTCGGGTAGGCCGGAATTTGTGCACCGGCCCAACCAAAACAAATCCGATCTTCAGAAGGGCCTGGATTTCCTGATCGAACGGGCTCATCCTTCGGCGCACATCATTTGGGGTGGTGGCGGTCGCAGCGACCATTTCCTCGCGCATTTTAGCATTTTGGCCGAATTCGGCGGACGCATTTCCCTGAACCTGATCGACGATGCAACCCGCACATTTCTGCTTCCCCCCATATTCAGGAAATGGTACCCCGGGGGCACAACCCTCTCTTTGATGCCGATGGGCAGGGCGGATGGGGTTGTCACCCAAAACCTGGTTTACCCCTTGGCCGGCGAGACGCTGGAATTGGGGGGGCGCATTGGCAGCAGCAATGCGGTGGCTGAGGATGGTTGGGTTGAGGTGCGATACACTTCGGGTTCCCTGCTGCTCATGGAGATTTTCACCCCCGAATAATATGGCTGTTGGCCCGCGTCTTGAAGCTCCACAGGGCGCGGATCTCAGCGATTCGGTTACCCGCTTCATCGTAGGCGGTGGTTAGGGCAGGGAATGTAGTGGGGCCATCGCTCGATTCCTGTGCCGTGTCGACCGCCTTCCGAATGGCATCCACCGCTTCAAACCGAAACTGAATGCGCCCGACGGCCTTTTTGTAGAACGACGCCTCTATATGGGTGACCAACATGGCGCTGTTGTAGCCCTTTTTCCTGATGTGTAGCAGTGCGGGAAGTCCTCCCGCCATCTCCCCAGCCATCAAGAGGGCCGCAAAGTATATGGAGCGAAAGGGGTTTTGATTGATCCACCGGTGTTTGAGCGTGATGATACACTCCTGATCGTTACAAGATTTCAGTTGTAATCCGGCCAGCCAGGCAAGTGGAAGTTGCCAAAGCATCATCCACCGGAAAAATAATCTGTATGATCCATTCATTAGGTGAAAATATACAAGGTCGCTGAGGTCGCCAAATTCAAGCCGTGGATTTAATTTAGATTAGTCTAAATATTAATTTAGATTGTCCTATTTTTGTGTTCTGAACTGCACATTTATTCTGCTTACACCCCTTAAGCCATCAACCGAAACGACATACGCGACTCATGCAAATGATGCTGAAAGCCATCAACCGAAGTCCATTAACCAATAAACAACAAAAAAGATGTTTATCATGCGCACAGCGAAGATCATCTTATGCATCGTGTTGATTTTGGTGAGCCTGCTAACCCCAATCAGGCCGGTGGTTGCACAGCCAGGAACTACAATTCATCGGTGTGCAGGTCGTGTATGGCTGCATATTAACGCCATGGGACGCATCGATTCCATACCTGCAGTAGCGGCGACCTTGCAAACAGAGGCTGGTGATGCCACAACCACCGACAGCAGTGGACGTTTTCAATTGATGACAAAACAACCTCCTCAAGAGCTGTTCATCAGAAGCCTTGGCTACCAGTCGGTTCGCATAAGCCTGGACCATGGGGATTGCAAAGGCCTATCGTTTACGCTTCAGCCTGCAACGGTGGAATTGCTCGGGGTTCTTGTTGAAACCACGAATATTGTTCGTAACGGCACACCAGCGGAGGTGACATCGATTGACGCGCTGCGGCTCGAGCAGGTCAACGCCACAAACCTGGGCGAGGCACTGCCCTATACCCCGGGGGTTCAGGTGGAGAACAACTGCCAGACTTGTGGGTATACACAGGTTCGGTTGAATGGCTTGGCCGGGCCGTATACCCAAATATTGATTGATGGGCAGTCGCTGGTGGGGGGACTGAACGCAGCGTATGGGCTCGACCACCTCCCCAGTGCGCTAATCGAACGAATTGAAGTGCTTCGGGGTGGGGGATCTGCTGCCTATGCGGCCAATGCCGTAGGCGGGGTGGTGAATGTGGTGACCCGTAAGGCACAAGAACGGGGCTGGGGTGCGGTCCAGCAGTCGTCTTTTCTGCCCAATGGTGGCATAGGCGATCACCTTTGGCGTGTTCACGCGGATTGGGTTACCACCCCGAAACCGGCTTTAGGGTCCACGAAACCGGCTTCAGGGCGTGATAAGTTTGACAAGCGGCCGGCCAGTGCAACAGCTTTTATCAACCACCGCCTTCGTGCGCCCTACGACCGCGATGGCGATGGATTCAGTGAGATCGCACGACTCCGGGGCACATCAGCGGGATTTTTGATGGAAAAACGGCTATCTGACTCCTGGGGGCTCCGGCTTAATGGCCTTGCCATTGCTGAGGAACGACGCGGCGGCAGCGACTGGCAGGTTGAAGCACCAAGGGCGCGGTTATCGGAAGAAATCCTACAGCGCTCCATCAGCACCCAGCTCGAAGCCATTCACCGCAACATAGGGGCAAAACGCGAGACCCAGTTTTACCTTTCTCAGCAGTACGCGCATCGGAAGGCCTACTATGGGGGGTCGGGTGACAGCCTTCCTTTGCCCCAAATGGGTAAGAAAGGGCTGCTGGGCGTGATGGGCGAATGGTCGCCCTGGAAT
>CAIVQI010000259.1 GCA_903908015.1 uncultured Bacteroidota bacterium | reverse complement strand
TTATGCTGCTTCACCGGAATTTATGACTATTGAATTGTCGATATTTTAGGGGGAAGTACGGTTATAAACCCCTAATTTTGCGGTCGAAATGAAGGGTCGAATATTATGCCTTGCTGTGCTCTTAACACTGATTTTTCCATCGAATGTGGGGGCGCAAAAGGCAATTTCCGCTCCAGACACGCCTGTAATCATTGTGGCGCCTTGGAAGGCAGAAGTGGTGGTGAGTGGTACACGTACTGAAAAAACCACCTTGGAATTGCCCCTACCCGCACTGGTGATTCCGTCTGAACGGATCCGCCAATCGGGCAACCTCAGGCTGGGCGATTTGTTATCGGAGCAAAGTGGTCTTGTGGTGACACCCGGCTTTGGGGCAGGTCTGCAAATTCAAGGCCTAAGCGCAGAATACAACCTCATCATGATCGACGGGGAACCACTGATCGGGCGAACGGCAGGTGTACTCGACCTCAACCGGATTCCTTTGGTTCAATTGAAGCAGGTTGAAGTGGTAAAAGGTCCTTCATCCTCGCTGTATGGAAGCGATGCCCTGGGTGGCGTGGTGAATTTGGTGACCAAGCTCGACACCAATTTAGGCCAACAGCTCAATGTGTCTGTGAGAGGTGGCAGCTTTCAACTACGCGACCTTCGCTTGGAGGCAGGCCTCAGCAAACAGCGCTGGTCGTGGCAGGGATGGGTTAATCCATACAGCGCAAAACAATTTAGTTTAAGGCCTTTTAGCCAGTCGCCCGTCGTCGGGCCAATCATGCGGCTAAGCCAGCAACAACTTTGGTCGTACCGACCCGGTCGAGGTCACGAATTTATGGTTCAATGGCGGTCACAGGTCGATACAGCGCGCAATGAGGTGTCGGCCAACACCGGCAGCGGCACTTCGGTGACCACCGGGCGCGAACAAAATCGTGAGCAGATGGCACGGCTCGATTGGCACCATAGAATCGGGCATCGCTATGATGGTCGATTGCGGTTCTACGCCACCCGCTACCGCAATGATCAGACACTGGGCAATGATCAAGGATTGATCTATACAGATGGCTTCGATCAGACTTACCTTAAGAGTGAGTGGCAGGGTGTATGGAATCCATCTGGCGCAACACAATGGGTTTATGGCGCGGGTGCCGTTCGTGATGCGGTACAAAGCGCCCGTTACGACGCATCAGGGTTTGGGCGGGTGAACCCTTTTTTTTACCTCTTCAACCAGCTGGAGCACCATTTTCCTAAAAGGATGACCTTGCTTGCCGCGCTCCGCTACGACCAACACCGTTTATATGCCTCCGCCTGGAGTCCGAAACTGGCCTTACAAGGATGGCTGAACCCACAGCAAAGCTGGAAATTATCTATATCAAGAGGTTTTAAGGTACCTGACTTTCGTCAACTCTACCTCAATTTCATCAACCCTGCGGCGGGAAATTATCGGGTCTTTGGCAGCCTTAGGGCCCAAGAAGGTGTGGCGGCATTGCAGGCGGCCGGACAAATCTCAGCCATCCTGGATGATTATAGTCGACTCGCCGAACTGCGCCCTGAATATTCGACCGCCTTTCAAGCCGGAACGGTGCGGTATTTCGGTATCTCGCGTGATTGGCAAGCCCAGTGGGAGAGCGATTTATTTCTGCACCGACTCGAAAACATGATTGATAGCCGGCCCATTGCTGTCCAAACCGACGGCGCCCAAATTTTTAGCTACCTCAACGTAAATAGAGCCGTGACTGCGGGATGGGAAAATCGTTTGCGTATCTACCACCCCAAAGTATCGGTTTCTCTTGGAGGACAATATTTATGGTGTGGAAGACCTGATGACCTGAAGAGGATCCGAAATGGCACAGTATATACACGTACCGACGACGGCAGCAGCCGTCTCCTCACGACCCGGGATTATCGGGGACTTCCCTTTCGCTCGCCCTGGCAAGGACAATTGGTGGTTACCTTTACCCCAAAACCGAATCAGTTTTTCATTCGATGGCAAAGCACCTACCGCAGCGCCTGGATCACGGCCGATACCGATGGCAATGGCCTATTTAACCAACAAGATCTACGTTCACCCGCGCTTTCCACGAGTCGTCTGGGCATGGGCGGCAGATGGCATAACAGCCAGAATTCTACCCCATCTCCGGTATGGGAATGGCAAGTCGGCATCGATAATCTCTTCAATTATCAAAATGCTTTTTTTATGCCAAACCTTCTGCCCAGATCCGCGTTTATTCAGCTATCTTATAAGTTATTCTAATTTTTTATTTACATAAACATTAAACAAATACAAGATGAACCAAGGATCCCTCACTCCATTGCATGTATCAGCGCTTCTTAAGTCCCCTTTGCTCTTGTTCGCATCAGTCTTGATGCTTTTTCCGATGCTACAAGCATGCAAGCCCGATGAGCCTGAGCCCCCCAAAACGGAGGCCATTACTGTTCGCGACCTACCGGCAGACACCATTATTGGAATTACCCCCGGAACTCCGCCGACAGGTGGCATTCCTTTTGGTGCTGGTCGGTTTACATTCTACAGTCTTGAGAACAATGAAGTGGTACCGACAACAGATAGTGCAAGCAATCGGTGGGATGTAGCGTTTCGGGGAACCACCATCCTCACCAACGGTGGAAGCAGCGGACCGGGAATGGGCGGCGCATTCGTTTGGAACGGTTTGTTTGACGAGCTATTTTCTATCTCCGCAGATTCAACCTTTGCGTCCGACAACGCGCCTAATTACGGAATCCCGACCGGCAGCGGTCGCGGCTGGTATACCTACTCTCAAGCAGAGCAATTGGTGAGGCCCATCCCCGGCAAAGTCCTTGTGGTGCGTACGGCACTGGGCAAATACGCCAAGGTCGAAATCGTGAACTACTATAAAGGTGGGATTACACCAGCGGTAACCGAACCCGACTCGGTCAAATACAGATTACAACGTTATTATACGTTCCGCTATCGCCTACAAAAAGATGGTAGCAAAAATTTCTAAAATTCTGTATATTTTGGAGTCGTGTATCCTAAACTCATACTTCAAAAAGGCCGAGAACGACCCGTATTGCTCGGTCACCCATGGATTTTCAGTGGTGCTGTATTGATTGAACCACAGGCCTCAGAGGGTGACATCGTGTCGGTCTGCGACCACAAACTACAATTACTCGCCCACGGTTTTTATAGTCCCGCCAGCCAGATCCGTTGCCGATTATTCGACTTCTCGACCCAAGTCTCTACGCCATTCGTGGCGTCGTATTGGAAACAGAGAATCAGCCAGGCGGTGGCGTTGCGTCGCCGATGGTTTGACGGCAACCATACCAATGCATGGCGACTCCTGCATGCGGAGGGTGACCGTATGCCTGGTGTGATTGCTGATGTGTATGATCAAACTGTGGTCGTCCAATTGCTCATTCGGGGTAGTGAACGAATTCTCCCCATTTTGGCAGCGACACTGATGGAATCAGGCTTCAACCACATCTACTTAAAACAAAAAAGTATTTCCCGACACATTGAAGGGCTACAACAAGAATCGGGTTGGCTCACGCCTCCACCTTCAGATT
>CAIVQI010000258.1 GCA_903908015.1 uncultured Bacteroidota bacterium | reverse complement strand
TCGGTGATCACGAAAGCCGACATCTCGATTCCTTGTAGGAATTCCTCTACCACTACCCTTGCGCCAGCCGTGCCGAAACGCAGGTGAATCAGCATATCGTTGAGGGTTTCACAGGCCACCTCTGAGGTATGGCAGATGACAACACCCTTCCCTGCTGCCAGTCCATCGGCCTTCAGCACCACGGGCAGGGGGTGATTCCTCAGGTATTCGAGCCCCTCTTGCAGTTGATCCGCGGTGAAGGTACGGTAGCGGGCTGTAGGAATGCTGTGCCGCGCCATAAATTGCTTGCTAAAGTCTTTGCTCCCCTCGAGGCGGGCACCAATAGCACCCGGACCGAAAAACAGCAGCGCATGGTGGCCAAATTCATCTCGAAGTCGATCGGCCAGGCCGTTCACCAGGGGTTCTTCGGGCCCACACACCACCAAATCGATTTGGTTTTGGTGGATGGCAAGTGATACAGCCTCAGCGTTGGAAGGCGCCAAATCGAGGTTTGTCGCGATGCTGGCGGTACCGGGGTTACCTGGGGCCACAAAAAGGGCGGAACAATGCGGACTGCGGCTGATGGCCGTGGCCAGTGCATGCTCGCGACCACCTCCACCCAAAAGAAGTACTCGATATCTTGTGTTATTTATGGTAGATGTTGGATTCATGTTGAACATTGCCCCTCCTTTGGCTTAGCCCGTGTAGCGCTCAAGGAAATCCTGGTAGGCCAGCGCGATCCCCTCCTCAAGATGCACTTTGGGGGTGAAACCAAGTGCCATCAAACGAGATGAATCCATCAATTTCCTTGGAGTTCCATCTGGCTTTTCTGTGTTATAACGCAAAATACCCTGATAACCAATCACGCGCCCTACAGTGGAGGCCAATTCACCGATACTCAGATCGCTGCCGTAGCCTGCATTCAGGAAGCCGTAGTCGTTGTAGCGCTCCATCACAATAAGGCAGGCCTCGGCCATATCATCCACATACAAAAACTCACGCAGGGGCGTGCCAGTCCCCCAAATCTCCACTTCCGGTGCACCCGCCACGTGGGCTTCGTGGAATTTGCGGATCAGCGCCGGAAGCACATGGCTGTTCTCGGGGTGGTAATTATCGCCCGGACCATACAGATTGGTGGGCATGATGCTGGTGAATTGACAACCATATTGGGCGCGATAGGCGTCGCACATCTTGATGCCAGCGATTTTGGCAATGGCATAGGGCTCATTGGTGGCTTCTAAATAGCCCGATAGCAGCGATTCTTCTTTGAGGGGTTGTGGAGCCAACCGTGGATAAATGCAACTGCTGCCCAGAAAAAGTAGCTTTTTTACCTTATGAAGGTGACTTTGGTGAATGATATTGGCCTGAATCATCAGGTTGTCGTAGAGGAATTCAGCCCTTAGGGTGTTGTTGGCGTGAATTCCCCCCACTTTGGCCGCGGCCAGGAATACATATTCGGGTTTTTCTTCGTTGAAAAAATGGGCAACGGCCGACTGATCACGCAGGTCGAGTTCACTGCTGCTGCGGAGAATGAAATTGTGGTGGCCGCGCTGACGGAGTGCACGCAACAATGCGCCGCCGACCATTCCGTTATGACCGGCTATGTAGATTCGAGAATTGATGTGCATGGGAAGTAGACATAAATCAATCACACAAAAATAGGGTTTTCCGATGGGGAAGCCCTTATGGAATGTAATTAAAAGGAAGGGGCGTGTGTGGCCCTAGTGGGCCTTCAGACTTCTGAATACCTCCGATTCGAGACGCAGTACCAATGGGAGAAGGTGATCGGTTTCGAGTGATTCATGCTGATCGGCCCGGTACCTCAGCTCTTCTATTTGGTGTCGTAGTCTGGTGCGTACCATATCGCTGTCGTGGGGGGCACCATCGGCCAATTGGAGTTCAATTTGATTCAAGAAGCCACTGTCTTCGTCCATTTCCAGTATTCGGCATAAACTCTCGCCGTTGCGCAGCAGCTGTTCCTCATCAATTCCCGAAGCTACGCCCCGCGACCGAACCAAAAGCAGTTGCTCGATGTAGGGAAATAACTCATCTTGTTCGCGAAGAATGTGCTCAGAAAGGGCGGCCCTGTATTGGGCAAACGACAGGTGAAGCTCATCCCAAACGATTGATTCATGACCGTGGTGGCGGCTCATCTCTTTCATCAAATCGGAGATTTGAGGCAAGTGTTGGGTGAGGATTTGGTGATGCTCGTGCCGCAAGCGTTCGAGGAGGTGACCAATTCCATCTATACCCTCGAAGGTTTTTGGTTCGTAGGCTGTACCAACCAACTGATCTATCGCTGCTTGAAGTTCGGTCAAGTTGAGTTTCACGATTTCGGCGATGTCACCCAGGGTATCGCAACGGATGATGGCCGCATCGGGAACGCCCATTTTGTTCAATACACCCGCCGCAATGGGCAATTGCTGCAGCAAATCGCAGACATTGGTATGGGGATATAGGGTCATTGGGTATTGTTAACCTAATGACAACAATGATGTCTGCGTTTGGTTTTACCCGGTGCGACCGATTTTCAGGTAGTGGATCTGCTTCGACTGTCTGATTCTAAGAATGAGCGCTCCTTGATGTAAGTACTCAGAGGGGATTGGCCACGCCCCGTCGACCAAGGGGTGTAGTCTGGTCAGCAGCGCGCCTTTTACATCGTAGATCTGTACTTCGGCGCCCGGCTGAAGGCCCATCACGCGGACGCCATCATTGGAATACAGCAAAAAGGGACGGCCCGTTTCACCCAATTCGACGGAAGCGCTACTCAAACGATTAAGATCACCCAAATGCAAGAAAAACCGCTGATGAACACCGGGTGAGGAAATGTGACAACGTGCTGGTGCCAGCAAGAGGTCGTGCCACTGACCGTCTAGCCGGTCTTCGAGCCAAACCCCGAAAGTGCTTCCTGTTGGGCCCGCAGTGGTGGTCGAGGGTGCACCTGAATGCAATCCCCCTGTTGTTGATACGGGCAGGTTATGAAGGGAATCTATTCCAAATACGACCGATCCCGCTTGTTGGTTGTGAACCCCCAGAGGGAGGCATATATGAGAACCACCACTGGGCCAACCGATCGCTTGAATGGCCAATGATTGTTGCGCCCCGTAAGTCCAAACCGACAATGGGGCTTGCATACCCCATCGCGGAGCATCAAAGTGGGGGTCGAACGATTCACTGGCATCGTTGCGAAGCACAACAGCTGTTTGGCCGAACGCCCGATAAGGCAAGGTGGTGTCGGCATCACGAATGCCAATCCACAAGCGACCAATAGAATCTGTTGTCTGTTGACCTATTGAACTGTGATCACCTCCCGAAGCCGAGCGCAACAGGGCTCCCCCACCCGCGGTGGTGAGTCGCATGGAGGGCCGAAACCATGCTTGTCCGGTTTGGCTGCCTCCCGGCACAAAAAATCCTTGCCCGATTCCAAGGGTGCCGTCGGGAATGGATGCTCCAGCTCCTCCATTGGATCCACTGCCTGCAACGCCCGTTCCACCAGCCCAAATAGCATAATCGGTGCCGGAAAGATGGGTTTGTAAGGCCGAGGTCTGCTGGTCCCATATGTAAATAGCGCTTCCTAACACGCCACTTCCAGCGGATCCGTTGGCATTAAGGAATGAATCAGCCGAAATGGGTGCTGGATAGGGATTCCCCAAGAGGTAGTATCCGAGTGGACTGGCTACAGTCACCGCTATCGGGCCTTGATGGGGCATGCCGGTGAATGTGGCTGTAGCACCAGCTTCTACGGCATAGCCGTGACCGCCAATCATGGTTCCTGTGGCCGGAACAGGATTCCATCCCGAGTGACCATAGCTGCCCCCATGGTAGTTGCGTATGCCTGATGGTCGGGCATTGGGGAAACTTTGAAGGAGGTCGGCACCCGCAACGGGGGTCGACCATAGGTTCAGCATGCCTGGTTGCGTGTGGCCCTGACGAACAACACGAAAATGGCCGCTGCCCGTTACCAACACTGTGTCGGTTGGAATGAAGCGACTGCCATCGGTCATCAGCACCAAACCGTCATTGTGCCATTGACCTGGGGCGGCTATGGCCCCACTGTCAAGCTTCAGGGTAGCGCCGGGGGAAATGGTGAGGCCGGATTGTGGCCACCATCCACCTACACGGGCTTCTCCCGAGGCGATGAGGGGTCGGTCCTCTAAACGGGGCACATAACCCAGGCTCCAGAGAGAGGGGTCGTTCCAAAGGCCCTGTCCTTGGAAGCGATTCTGCACCACCTGGGCAGTCCATACAGTGTTGAGTGTGGCTTGCGAGCCGCTCAACCCGGTTTGAGCGGTGAGGGTGCCACTTCGGGTTCCTTCGGTACTCCATTGGAGCTCCAAAAGGAGGTCAATACTGCTGCCTGGTGCAATAGTGGCGGTAGTAGAACCAGTATATAGAGCCCCACCTGTCGCCTGAATGTTGCTGAGGTTGATGGGGGATGTGCCCAGGTTCACGACAGGAATGCGCAATTGTCGCCGCTCACCCGGGGATGTTTGTCCCGCCCGCACGGTGTCGGGCACATAGTAGGCCTGCGCACTGGGTGAAGTGGGGTTGGACAGGCTACCGCCAATGCGATCGAGAAATGCGGGGTAATCGATAAAGGGGTTTCGGTTTTGTTGATAGCTGGCCACGTCTGCATTCCGTTGTCGAAGAATCGTGCTGGGGGGATATTGATTCAGCCACTGTCGGTAGGTTTGCTCCATGTTGGGGGTCATATAGCTGAGGTCGACGCCAGAGGTGTTGCCGTAGCGCAACCTAAAGTAGAGCATGGCCGCCGCAGCCGCTGCTTTGTGTTCGTTGCGGGGTTCGAAGGTGGTGCTGTTGGCTTTTGACCCGCCGAGGTAGGTCAGTGTGGGGTTCATCACCCAATCGAGGGGCTTGTTTCCCCGGGCCGAGTTGGTGCTGGCATCAGCTATAAAAATGTGATGAAGGTCGCTTTGCATGGGTTCGGCCGAGGCGCCAAAGCTTTGTGGCCAGGTGTGCTCGGTATTCATTTCGTAGGGGGCGTTATTGAGGGTAGTGGTGTTGAATGCGGTGGAAGTGTATGAGATCGTCCGGCCAGTGTATATGCATTCGTTTTTGTAGGGGTTTGCATGCCCTGGTTCTCGTCCATTGAGCTTCCAATTGTCGATGTTCCCGAACATGCGCAGCCGCGCGTTGTTTGTGCCGCTGTAGCCCAAACTGGTGTAGGGCGATGAAATTCTCTGCTGCAGGGCTGTTACGAGCGCCGTTCCTTGTAGGTTTTGGGTCGAATTGTAATATGTTATACTATACAGGCCTTGCCCGTTTAGTTGCACGGCAAGTGGACCGCTACCACCGTCGGGTAGTAGCAGGAGAGTGCCTGTTTGTTCGGTGTTGTGTATGGGTTTGAAATAGACCCGAATACGGAAACTATCGCCCGCAGCGATGGTAAACTGACTATCAGGCGTGCTGAATGCTTGGTTTAGGGGGGGCGCATAGGCTCTTGCGCGAACTATGTGTGCGTTCGGGCCATCGTTGATGACCCACAGCAACAAACTGTCGCGCTGTAGTTCGTTGGTGGGCTGAAATGTATATTGGTTGATGCGGGTGCGGATGCCTGTAACACTGAGGTTGCCATAGGCAGGCACGCCTCCGCCTCCGCCTCCGCCCCCGCCAGTACCGCCCCCTGTACCTCCGCCTCCGCCAGTGCCGCCCCCTGTACCCCCGCCACTGACACTGCCAAACACCCGGATGTTGTTGAACCTCAGGTTGCCCGTACCGCTCGCTTGGTGCCCCCAAAGCCGAAAATAAAGTACGGTTACGCCTCCTGAGGGCAAATTTTGACCCACAACGATGGAGTCAAGTGTATTGACGTCGGTCGCGTTGATGCCGCCACCTGATACAAGGGTTGTAGTCTGACTCAAAAAACTATCTGTACTGCTTTGAAGGGTGAATTGGGTGGGGCCCGTACTCGTGCGTCCCAACCGAAGGCTGAGTTGGGTAAGGTTGATTTGCCGTCCACCTGTGGCACGAATGACCCATTGAATAAACTTGCCATTGTTGCTGAAGGCACCGGTGTTCCACGATGAAGCATATCCAATGCGCAGACCGCCACCATCGCTGCCATTTTGGTAGAGGATGCTGCCCGAACTGAGTTGGAGGGGGTCGGTCGACAGTGTACTATCGAACATGAGCGCTGTATTGCGATCCTCCAAATCGTAGAGGGCAAGCAACTGTTGCGCGGAACCATTGAAGGGAACAACAAAAGCGAACCCGATGAGCCAAAATAATATGAGTCGAAAATACATCACTGGCAAAATACGAAGATTTGAAATGCGGTTGTACGCGTACATTTGCATTGTGGATGCCCGTCGATTACATGAGCTCATCTCCTTCCTTGCGCAGCCCCGCAGGCTGGCCATCACCACACACCATAAGCCAGACGGCGACGCCTTAGGCTCCTCGCTTGCGCTGTGCAGGATGTTGAACAAAATGGGCCACCAGGCCACTGTGGTGAGTCCGTGCGACTGGCCGTCGTTTTTGAATTGGCTTCCTGGCGCTTCGGATATCATTGATTTTGAATCGGCTGCCTCAGTCGCGAAACAGGCGCTCAGCGAGGCAGATTTGTTGTTTTGCCTCGACTTCAACGATTTAGGCCGGATTTATCGCATGGGTGAGGTGGTAAAAACCTTAGAATGCCCCATGGTGATGATCGACCACCATACCCACCCATCTGCGTTCGATACCTACCGCTACCATGATGTATCGGCCTCTTCGACCTGCGAATTGATATACCGTCTGGCCCTGGAAGTTGGCTGGTCGGCCCATATCGATGCTGAGGTTGCCGAGTGTCTGTATTGTGGCACGATGACAGACACCGGAAGCTTCAAATTCCCGTCGACCACCCCAGCAGTTCACCGGATGATCGCGGATTTAATGGAGCGTGGCGCGGATCATTACAAGGTCCACAGTCAGGTTTATGATCAGATGGGGGTGCATGTGCTGCGCTTTTTGGGCTATTGCTTTTCAGAAAAGTTACGCCTGCTACCGGAATATGCTGTAGCTTATTTTGCGATTACGGCGGAGGAGGTCAAGCGATTCGGTTTACAAACAGGCGATACAGAGGGACTGGTTCATTACGCCCTGAATATTGAAGGGGTCCGGATGGCGGTCCTGATCATCGACCGAAATGAACGGGTAAAAATGTCCTTCCGTTCGCGCGGCGCGGTACCCGTTCACGAATTTGCGCGTCAATGGTTTGATGGCGGGGGGCATTACAACGCTGCAGGTGGACAAAGTACAGATTCGCTGGAGCGCACCGAAGCGCGTTTTCTCGAAGTCCTGCCGGCATTTGTGAACACTTGGGGTGAACATATGCCGCCCCCACTGCCTGAACATGACTAGACCTTGTTTTGTAAAATCCATGCGTCGCTTCTCCTTGCCAATTTCTACTGTTTTACTGGCAGCAGAACTGTTTCTTTTGTTGGGGTGTATGCCAACGGGAGAAAGGAAATCAGACGGTAATCGTTTGAAGACGGCGGGGGGACTTGCCTATATCATGCACCACGACGAGCCTGGTACGCCGGCAGAATTGGGGGATGTTCTGGTGTTGCAGTTGAAATACAGTACAGCTGATACAGTGCTCTTCGATTCGCGCCTCAACCGTAGACCGGTATATATACAATGCACCAATCCATCGTTTGGAGGTGGCTTAGAAGAGGGGCTTAGGTTACTGAGCATAGGTGATACCGCTACCTTCTTTTTGTCCGCTGATTCTGTTTTCAACCGCATGTTTCGACAACCCCTCCCGAAGGGAATTAGGTCGGGGGATGAATTACGCTTTGAATTGGTGGTTCAGGACGTGCGCAATGAGGAACGGGACCTGCAGATGTACCTTCGAAATCAGTCGATTGTCGACCCGCCCCGTCCGTCCGGCTTATACGTGATTGGTCAGGGTAAAGGCCGTGGGGATGTTGTTCGCGACGGCGCTACAGTTACGCTGCATTATGTGGCGACTTTGGTTGATGGCACCGAATTCGACAATACCCGTAAGCGAAACGACCCTTTTGTTTTCATCAAGGGGTCTACCAAGTTGATCGATGGATTAGAAGAAGGGGTCGGGCTACTGAGGCAGGGCGATCAAGCCCGGCTCGTAATCCCATCTTACCTTGCATTCGCTGAAAAGGGCAACTATGCGGGACTTGTACCCCCATTCAGCACTGTTGTGTATGATGTTGAAGTGGTAGAGGTGAAATAAAGTAGCCGCTAAGTGGGGATCTCTACGCCACAGCGTGCAACAAATGAGCGTATCTCGGTTGATGAAACCCATAGGGATATGGCCAGCCTGGCGGTGGTGTTGTGATGTGGGGTGTTTTGGACTTGAATTGCACGGGCTTGTTCGGTGATGGTGGCGAAGTGTAGTCCCCATACCCGTCCGTCGGTGGTAAATCCCGGGCATCCGCTTGATCCGCCATACATCAATGCATCAGTCTCCACAATGCTGGCCGTTCGCCCGTCGCTTAATAATTCTAATCGCCTCGAAGAAATATAGGACCCTTGGAACCGCTCGATGAGCGTAAAGGCCACCTGTTGCTCTTTCATGCCGACTGTGCTCAGGGGATAACCCAATGAGCCGCATGGCGTCCCAGGTAAGGGTACCTCAGTGTGCAAGGGCAGAAAGGGAACTTGTTGTGGTGCCGGGTTTTCACCTTGGGAAGAGCCAATGGTGGGGTCGATTTTGGAGGGATCCTGTTGAATAGGTAGGCGTGTTGGGCGATTTTGAAGGCTAGGTTGTTCCAATCGTAAAAGTGCCAGGTCGAGTGCATCATCGAGCCCCAGCAGTTGCGCCATGTGCATAGCTTTTCCCACTTCAGGTGCCCTGATTACCTGTATACGGTTGTGGATTGGGGCAGTTTTTTGACCATCCTGGTGCAACACATGCGCGGCTGTCAGGCAGAGATTCGGCGCAATCAAAAATCCGGTACCACTTCCGAAGCTGACAGGCTTTCCGCCAACATCGGTTTGGCATAATATTCCGTAGAGTGACTCACGGACCGCTAAACAAGCGGCCTCAAACACAGGGTGATGTGCTTAAATGGCCTGCATTCCCTCGACGCAATGAAATTCAATTTAAGAAACGGAACAGGCAGAGGTAACCAACGGAAAATGACCAGATTTACGTATGGCGGCCATTCCTCCCTCAATATTGATGATTCTGTGGAAGCCTCGCGCAGCCATGATCGAGGCAAAAATCATTGAACGATACCCCCCGGCACAATGCACAAAATAATCGCGATTGGGGTTCACCAGATGGAGATTTTCGTTGAGGTGATCCAGAGTCAGCAAATGTGCATCGGCCAGGTGTTCGCTTTTGTATTCTCCTGGCTTGCGCACATCAAGTATTTCATAGGAGGGGTTTTCTGCGCTCATGCGGGCGAATTCATCTGCCGAAATGCTTGGAATCCTGGCGATATCGTGACCAGCAGCGACCCAGGCCTCCCACCCGCCATCGAGGTAGCCCAAGGCATGGTCGTAGCCCACACGGGCCAGTCGGGTCACCACTTCATGTTCACGTCCAGGATCGGTGACAAGCAGCAATTTCTGTTCGATATCGGGAATGAGGGTGCCCACCCATGGGGCGAACCCACCATCAATTCCAATATTGATGCTGCCTGGAATGTGTCCGGCCGCAAAAACCTCAGGTTTTCGGGTGTCCAGTATGAGAATATTCTCTTCTTCGGCAATCAATTGAAAAGTTGATGGGTTGAGTTTGCGCGTGCCGCGCTCGAGAACCTCGTTCAGCGCGGCATATCCATCTTTGTTGAGGCGCACATTCAGTGGAAAATAGGACGGGGGTGCAGGAATTCCGTGGGTAAGCTCCTGAATAAAGTCTTCTTTACTCAAATCAGACCGCAGCGCGTAATTGACTTGCTTTTGATGACCCAGTGTGTCGAAAGTCTCTTTACTCATGTTTTTCCCACAGGCTGAGCCCGCTCCGTGTGCTGGATAGACCAGCACAGAATCGGGCAGGGGCAAAATCTTATTACGCAAGGAGTCATAAAGCATGCCTGCCATATCGTGGGTGGTCAGTGAAGATCCGGCCGCCAAATCGGGCCGTCCTACGTCACCAATAAAGAGGGTGTCTCCAGTGAAAATCGCATAGTCGCGTCCATCTGAATCGCGCAGCAGGTAGGTGGTGCTCTCCGGCGTGTGACCAGGAGTATGCAGGACTTCAATTTCAAGGGCACCTACCTTCAGTCGTTCTCCATCTTTGGCGATGTGCGCCTCGAATTGGGTGCTTGCCGCCGGACCAAATACAATTTGTGCACCTGTTGCCCGGGCCAGATCGATGTGGCCCGACACAAAGTCGGCATGAAAGTGTGTTTCCAGAACATATTTAATTTTTGCATTACCCTTAGCGGCTCTGCTGATGTAGGGCTCGGATTCCCGCAGTGGGTCGATCACTACAGCCTCTCCATTCGACTCGATATAATAGGCGCCCTGTGACAGGCATCCCGTATAAATTTGCTCAACCAGCATGTTTTTGTGATTAGTTGTTATGATTCATAATTAGGTGAATAACCCAAAAATACCACGAATTGATGTAATACGCTAGAGTATAATTCTACAACCAGGATCATCGCCAGCAGGCCTCTCGTAAAGGCCTGATGCGAAAACTACTTGTCGGGAGCAACTACAGGGCCATCAGCACGCACCCATGCGCCC
>CAIVQI010000257.1 GCA_903908015.1 uncultured Bacteroidota bacterium | reverse complement strand
CGCTCCATCGGACTTGGATCTGCGAGGGAATAGTAGATCTGGTTGGTCGACTCATCCACACCATAAAAATCGGTGACGTCGCGGCCAGGTTGACTCAAAGCACGAATTTCCTGCCCATCAATTTGGTGGAGATATAACTGCTGAAAGCCGCTTTTTTCGCTGCTCCAGATAAATTCGCGACCGTTTTTGAGGAAAGTGAGGTCGTCGAGGATGTCTACCCAGGCGTTGGAACTGTCGGTGAGCACTACCCGAGTGGACGAAGACCGGGGGTCGGCCAGCACCAGTTCCACACGGTTTTGGTGCCGGTTTACCCGTTGAAACCACAGCCGGTTCGGGTCGGTGGTCCAGCCCGCCCGGGCGATATACTGATCCGGTTCAGGACCAACATCTAATTTTTTTCGTTGGCCGCTGCCCAATTCATACAGGTGCAGTTCAACCAGGGCGTTCTTTTCCCCAGCCTTGGGGTACTTGAATCGGTAGGGCTCGGGGTATAAGCTATGAAACAGGGGCATCACAAATTCGGGCACTTCTCGCTCATCGAAGCGGTAATAGAGCAGCCGCCGGCTATCGGGCGACCAAAAGAATGCACGGGTGAACCCAAATTCTTCCTCATACACCCAATCGGTTCCCCCATTGATGATTTCATTGGCACGGCCATCGCTTGTAATTTGGGTTTCAGTAAAAGTATTTAAGTCAATAATAAAAAGATTGTTATCTCTCATGAATGCGACCATTTTTCCATCAGGGGAAAACTGGGCAAACGCCTGTTTGCCACCCATACTCAGGCGGTTTATCTGGCCGTTGCGGCGGTCGTATATATAGTTGATTTCGCGCGATGAATGGCGATAGATCGGCTCGGTTTTGGTGGATAAGAGCAAGCGTTGTTCGCGTGAACAAAAATTGTAGTCGTCGAACGGCAGGGTGTCGCCCGATACAGGGTCGATGAGTTGGCCCGAGCGAAAGAGGGTATCGACCGCTTTGCCTGTGGCATAGGCATAGCGGATGATGTGGCCTCTGGATACCGCCGTATAGTGCTCGCCGTCGGCCATGGAGCGCAGTCCACTCACCCCCCGTTGGGCAAACTGAGGGCTGGCGAAGATGTCCTGGAGTTCCAGTTTTTTTGGGCTGCTTTTTTTTCGGGGCTCCGCTGCGTGTGTTTCATTCAAGAACGAGGCAAAACAGACCAACAGGATCAGGCAGAACGTCAGGCCGCAGGATTGGGCTGAAGTGCTCAATAAACGAATGGGGGATATTCGGGTGTACTGAAATCGGCTAAGTAATGAATGAAAAGCGGGCTCTTCAAAAAAAATGGGTGCCGAAGCACCCAATGATGAAACAAGAGATTTGACGATCATGCCTGTGCAAATTGGGATGGGTTGCCAAAATACGCAAAATCCACCCAGTTGAACATTGGTTTACTCTTCTACATGCAGTTCCTTGATGACCTCCACGGCTTGATTGCCTGATTTGTCGGTCGCTTCAAAAATAATGTGGTAGTCGCCCGTATCTACAGAGGCTGGAATCACCAGCACTTCATTCACGGAGGCATTGAGCCCACTGATTGGATACACCTTGGCCCATTCCCAAGAAGCAGAGGGTGACGATAGGCGGTGACTATGGCCATCCGCTGAGTGGATTTCGATCCGGGCGTTGAGGAGTTCTGTGTTGTCGGTATACAAAGCACGCAACTCCAGGGTATCGCCTGGATGTGCATCTGCATGATCCGATG